>CAYPHR010000149.1:0-493 GCA_964410375.1 uncultured Anaerolinea sp.
GTTATCTGGCTTCGCGCGGGTGGACGGTGCTTGCGCCAAATTATCGCGGCTCGACGGGCTACGGTAAGGCGTGGCAGAATGCCAGCCGCTACGACATGGGCGGCGTGGATAACGACGACTGTGTAGCAGGAGCGAAATATCTGTTGGAAAGCGGGCTTGCAAAAAAAGTTGCAGTGACAGGGCGCAGTCACGGCGGATATTTGACGATGACCTGCCTGACAGGATATCCCGAATTGTTCGCTGGCGGCTCCGCGGTAGTTCCGTTTTTGAATTGGTTCAAATCGCATAAAGAGTCGCGCGAAGATCTAAAGCATTGGAATATCGAGAACATGGGCGACCCCGAAGACAACAAGGATTTGTGGCGCGCGCGCTCACCATACTTCTTTTTGGACCGCGTGAGTGCACCCGTGCAAATGATCTGCGGAGCGAACGACCCGCGCTGCCCCGCATCAGATTCAATTGATGCGCGGGATAAGCTGGTGGAGCTGGACAG
>CAYPHR010000149.1:503-3498 GCA_964410375.1 uncultured Anaerolinea sp.
GAAGTAGAATTGCATTTGTACGAAGACGAAGGACATTCGTTCTTGAACATCGAAAATGTGGTGGATGCGGAAGTGAAGCGTGTTGATTTTTTGGAGAGAGTTTTGAAATAACCCCCATCTCTGCCCCTCTCCCGTTTTGGGAGATGGCAGGGTGAGGGAATTTTTTAGAGGAGAGCCAATGCAACCATTAAAGTTTTTATCCGATGAAGACATACAAGCCATGCACGCAGCCACCTTGCAAGTATTGCAAGAGGCGGGCGTGTTCTGGACGCACCAACCCAGCCTTGATATTTTGCAGGGCGCGGGTTGTACTGTGCGCGATAACCGAGTGTTCTTCCCGCCCGACTTGGTAATGGACTCAATTGAAAAGGCGAATAAACGCCCCGTTATCCGCGGGCGCAATGGACAGGTCAATGAGTTGGGGAACGGCACGCTGTACTTCCACAACCTTGGCGGCGCGCGCGATGTATACGATGCGCGCACCGACACCCGCCGCGTGGCAACTGCGGATGATTGCACCGATGCCGTCCGCCTGCTGGATGCGCTGCCGAATTGCAACACGGTCACGCCGTTCTTCACTCCGCCCGATGTTTCCAATGAAATGCTGTCTCTGTATATGTATCGCCATGCGCTCTCGAACACGGTCAAGCCTGTTCAGGGACCCGGCATCCAGTTCGGTCATGAAGTCCGCTTCGCCGTGGAAATGGCGGCAGTGGTCGGCACAAAGCCCGAAGAACTGACACTCTCGCTTTCTCCCGTCAGCCCGTTGACGATGCACGACATCGCCGCCGAAGCCATCATGGAAATGGCAAAGTACGGCGTGATCCATGCCAACCTGCCCTGTCCCACAGGCGGCGCGACGTCACCGATGACCATCACAGGCAGCATCGTGCAACAGAGCGCCGAGTCGCTGGCTCCGCTGGTGCTGGCGCAGATCATCAATCCGGGCTGTGGTTTCGTTTATTGCGGCCGCTTGGGGATGTTGGAACCGCGCACGGGATTGATCTGGGGCGGCGTGGAACTGGGCTTGTCGTCCGCTGCCACGGTTCAACTCGGACATTATTACGGGTTCAGTGTCAATGTGTATGGATTCTCGACCAATTCCCACACCCTCGATGCCCAAAACGCCTTCGAGCGCGGACTCAACGCCTCCATCCCCGCTCTGGCTGGGGCGGATGAACTCTCGGGCATCGGCGAAATGGAAGCAGGAGTGATGGGCTCGTTTGCGCAAATGGTCTTGGATAATGAACTGGCGAGCAGTGTGCAACGTCTGCGCAAGGGACTTTCAGCAGACGCAGAACATCTCGCCGTGAACATCATTTTGGACGTAATGAATGGCACACGCAATTTCCTTGGGCAGAAACACACCATGAAGCACTTACGCGGCGGCGAAATGGCACTGACCAAATTCGCCGAACGCAACTCATGGGACACATGGGAAGAAAAGCTCGGGCGCAAACAAATGGCGGACTATGCCATTGATGAATCCGAGCGCATTTTGCGCGAGCACGTCGTCCCGCCATTGGAAGCAGCACAGGAAGCAGAATTGGATAAAATTCTGGCGTCGGCAGAGCGGGAGACGACGTAGAGGAAGTGAGGTCATTGCGAGGCAGTCTTTGCCGACGCAGTCTCTAGGTTGACAGGGAGATTGCTTCGTCGGGAAAACCACCCTCCTCGCAACGACATAAAACATTGGAGGTCTTATGATCAAACAGGCACATGCAATTTCTGAAGAACTCATCGAATGGCGGCGGGATTTTCATCAGCATCCCGAAACGGGATTTGATGTCCACCGCACAGCGGGGATCGTGGCGGATGAACTGGAGAAGATGGGGTATCGAGTCAAGCGCGGGGTTGGCAAAACAGGTGTGGTCGCAGAAATAGGCGAAGGCGGCAAGGTGGTCGCCATCCGCGCGGACATGGATGCACTTCCAATCTTCGAGCAAAATGAAACGGAGTATGCATCCAAGACGGAAGGCAAGATGCATGCCTGCGGACATGATGCACACACGTCCATGGCGTTGGGTGCGGCGCGGATTCTGGCGAAGGAAAAATTGAACGGGCGGGTGCGCTTCCTGTTCCAACCCTGCGAAGAGACCGCGGATGAGGAAGGCAAGAGCGGCGCACAGCGCATGTTCGCGGAAGGTGCAGTGGACGGCGTGGATTACGTCATCGCCCAGCACGTGGACCCGACCAGCCCTGTCGGCACGATCCGCATCAATGAAGGTCCGAGCGGCGGCGGTGTGGATTCGTGGACTGCCGTCATTCGCGGCAAAGGCGGGCACGGCGCGTATCCGCAAGCGTCGAACGATCCGTTCGTGATGCTGGCGCATGTCATCATGGGATTGAACGCCATCATCTCGCGCCGGCTCGATCCATTCGAGCCCGCAGTGGTCAGCATTGGCGCCATCAACGGCGGATTCACCGAGAACGTCATCCCGGATCAGGTGGAGCTTAAGGGAACGATGCGCTTCACATCCATGGATGTCGAGAAGAAACTTCGCGAAGAGATCACGCGGGTCTTCGAAATCGTGAAAACGCTTGGCGGGGAATACGAATTGGACTTTCTGTTCGGCGGTCTGCCTTTGGTCAATGACAGGCATGTAGCGGAAACGATCGCGAAGGTCGGGAAAGACCTGCTTGGCGAGGAGAAAGTCGAGCCGATGCACAAAACGCTCGGAGCGGAAGATTTCCCCGCATTTTTACAGAATGCACCCGGCGCCATGTTTACATTAGGAACGAAGATCGAGGGACGCGAGGTGTACGAACTGCATCATCCCAAATTCGATCTGGACGAACGCGCTCTTCCCGTCGGGACGGCTGTTCTGGCGGAGACAGCGCTGCGGTTTTTGAATTCTTAATGTCATTGCGAGGGCGAAGCCCGAAGCAATCTCGCGATCAGGTCTTCCATGCGATTGCTTCGCAATGTCATAATCTCAATCGGAGGGCACAATGCACACCATTCTAAGATCGGTAACAAAGGAAGTCGTCATCG
>CAYPHR010000149.1:3598-7462 GCA_964410375.1 uncultured Anaerolinea sp.
TCGGAGGGCACAATGCACACCATTCTAAGATCGGTAACAAAGGAAGTCGTCATCGGCATCGACAAACCGTTCGTCATCATCGGCGAAAAATTGAACCCGACGGGCATAAAAAAGCTCGGACAGGCGCTGGTGGAACGCAACATGGACTATGTCAAGCATCTCGCCAAACGACAGGTGGATTGGGGCGCGGATGTGTTGGATGTCAACGTGGGGCATCCGCAGATTGAAGAGGCGGAGGTCATGCCGCTGGTGGTGGAAGCGGTGCAATCCGTGACAGATGTTCCGCTGTGCATCGACTCGAACGAGCCGAAGATCCTTGAGGCGGGCTTGAATGCAATCAAAGGCGGCAAGCCGCTGGTGAACTCGGTCAACGGGGAGGAAAAGCAACTGGCGGCGGTCCTGCCCATTGTCAAGGCGCGAGGCGCGGCGGTCATCGGGCTGACGATTGCAGACGAAGGCATCCCGCCCACAGCAGAGGGACGGCTCGCGGCGGCGGCGAAGGTCATTGAACGCGCGGCAAAGGTTGGCATTCCCATTGAGGACATCATCATCGACCCGCTGGTGATGACGGTCGGACACGACAGCAAGGCGGCGATGGTCACGCTCAAAGCGATCGAACTCATCCGCAATGAGTTCGGAGTGAACATCAGCCTGGGGGCAAGCAATGTTTCCTTTGGGCTGCCAGACCGCCATTCGGTCAACGCGGCGATGCTCTCCATCGCAATGCAGGCAGGCGCGACATGCTCCATCACCGACCCGATCAAACTCGGCGGCGCCATCAAAGCCACCGACTTGCTTTTAGGAAAAGATCCCAACTCGATGCGCTATCTGAAATATTTCCGCGCGACCGAAAAATTACGAGAAGCAGAAGCCGCGGCAAAGCAGTAATTGCAAAACTGGGGTATCTTCAAGAGGCGGTAATATTCCGCCTCTTTTTGTTTTCTTAATAGTAAAGGATTTTAATGATGAGAAAAACTTTAATACTGATACTCGCCATTTTCAGCCTGACCGCCTGCATGACACAGGCTGCCATTCCCGAAAACCTGCCAACTCCCATTGCCAAGGTATTGACGCTCACCGAGACACCCTCCCCAACAGCAATAAGCGAAACGGCAACCGCATCGCCTCTCCCCACTGCGACACCTGTCCCGCACCCAATGAGCATCATCGCCCTGCGAAACGGCGACTACCCCGGCAGTGAGATCACCATCGAACGCGAATTGGAACGCGGATTGAACTATCGCCGCTACTACGCCTATTATCTTTCGGAAGGGCTGAAGATCTATGCCTTGCTGACCATCCCAAACGGCGCGCCGCCTGAAGGCGGCTTCCCTGCCATTGTTTTCAATCACGGATATATTCCGCCCAATGTCTACCGCACGACGGAACGATACCTTGCCTACGTGGACCAACTCGCCCGGGCGGGCTTCGTCGTCTTCCGCATTGACTACCGCGGACATGACCGCTCCGAGGGCGAAGCCACCGGCGCGTATGGAAATCCCGGGTATCAAGTCGATGTACTGAATGCGGTGTCGTCGCTCAAACAGCATCCCAATGTGAATCCGGAGAAGATCGGCATGTGGGGGCACTCGATGGGCGGCTATCTTACGCTGCGCGCAATGGTCATCTCCGATGACATCAAAGCGGGTGTGATCTGGGCGGGCGTCGTCGCTTCGTATCCTGAAATGCTGTACAACTGGCGGCGGACTGGATCGTTCACCCCGTCACCGAGTTCAACGGGAAGAGGCTGGCGTTCCGGCTGGATCGATCAGTATGGCACGCCCGAGCAGAATCCCGCCTTTTGGGATTCGGTCTCCGCAAATTCCTATCTCGCAGATCTCTCCGGACCTTTGCAGTTACATCATGGAACCAATGATGACGATGTCCCCGTGCAATTTTCCATCCGTCTCGCCGAACAAGCACGCGCCGTAAACCAGATCGCCGATCTATACATCTACGAAGGCGACAATCACAATATCTCAGGTTTCTTCTCTACAGCCATGAACAGGACGATCGAGTTTTTCAATACGTATTTGAAGTAACCGCCTAGATCAGCATCACTTCCACGATCTCCCCGGCGCTCAAACCCGTCGCATCGGGATGGATCTTCAAGAGTCCATTCGCGGCGGCAAGGGTGAAGATCAGGTTGGATTTTCCGAAGACGGGTTCGGCTTCGTAGACCTCACCCCCAGCCCCTCTCCTAGCAGGAGAGGGGAGCAGTTTTACTGCCCACCAATCTTCGCGTCCCGCCTGCGACGGCAGGTTGACGGTCAACCTGGCTTGCACAGTGGCTTTGGGTTTGGGAAGCGCGCCGAGCAATCTCTCGATCACAGGCACGACAAATAAATATCCATTCACCAAGGCACTGACGGGATTGCCGGGCAAGCCGATCACCGCCTTGCCGTCGCACACGCCCAAAATGGTCGGCTTGCCAGGGCGCGTGTTGATGCCATGCACCAGCACGCCGGGCTCTCCCAACCCGCGGATGACTTCGGCGGTCATATCGCGCGTGGAGGCGGATGAGCCCGCCGTGATGATGACCACGTCACATTCGGACAGCGCCTTCGCCGCCGCTTCTTTCAGGACCTCGAACTGGTCACCGATAATCCCGTAGCGGACTGCCACGCCGCCGCTTTTTTCGACGAGCGCTCCCAGCGTATACGAATTGATGTCACGTACCTGCCCCGGGCGCGGGCGTTGACTCGGCTCGATGACCTCATCTCCCGTGGAAATCAATCCCACACGCACTAATTTGGCTACGCGCAAATACGTGATGCCCAGCGCCATCAAGCCGCCAATCTCGGCGGGACGGAGGATCGTCCCTTTCGGGATCACAACTTGATCTTTCGCCACGTCCTCGCCGATGTTGATGACGTTCTCCCCCTCCGCAACGGATTTGAAGATTTCGATTTCTGCGGTTGATTGATCTGCAATGCCGTTTTCCGATTCGGGAAGACCTGCCCTTACCGTTTGGGTGTATTCCAGCATCACGACCGCGTCCGCGCCTTTGGGGAGCATACCGCCGGTGTGGATGATCGCGCATTGACCAGCCCCGATCTCGAACGGCGGCTCATCCCCCATCGGCACTTCACCGATGAGATGAAGATACGCGGGCAGGGAATCCGTCGCGCCGAAGGTATCGCGCGCGCGGACAGCGTAGCCATCCACGGTGGTGCGCGGGAATTCGGGCAAGGGATGCGGGGCGAGGATGTCTTCCGCAGTGACCCTGCCGAGGGCGGAATCGACTGCCAGATGGTCAGAGGCAATTGTCGGCGCGGGGAGATGCGAAAGCAGTTTTTCGCGGGCTTGGTCGGGCGGGAGGAGAGTCAGGAATTCAGGCATGGTCAGCGAAGCCAAAAAGTCATGGTCAGGAAATAGGCGGTCAATCCAAACACGGCGAGAGCGGTGGAGGTGAGGAGTTTCCAGTTGGGCGGATTGCCGAGCGCGATGGCGCGGAGTTGAATGATCTGGAAGGCGGCGAAGGGCAGGGTGAGAAAAGACGTCCAGAGCAGGTTGAGGGAAAAGCCGAACAGCGGAGCGGATGCGAAGAGGGCATAGGCGAAGGCGATCAGGCTGTGATGAAGCGGAACGGCTCGCTGCCACGTCAGGTAGCGCAGGAGCGTGCCGCGCTGGTATTTTTCGTCGTCAGCAAAGGATGCGAAATTGAGGACGATGAAGTATGCAAGCGCAAGCGCGGTGAGCGGAACGGCGAGGAATGCCAGCAGGCGGTTGACTTCGCCGGTTTGGAATAGAAAGCCGATGGATGGAATGATATAGGCAATGTGCACGGCTAGGATAAGTTCGCCGAAGCCGCGATCCACGAGGCGGAAGGGGTGAATGGAATAAAGCAGGATGAGCAGAATG
>CAYPHR010000150.1:0-7459 GCA_964410375.1 uncultured Anaerolinea sp.
ACCCCGCCCTTACTCATTCGGTCGGAACACCTTCGTCGCGGCATTATCGAAGCGCGTCAGGTCGCCGCGGAAGATCAAGTCAATCTCACCGGTGGGACCGTTACGATGTTTCGCCACAGAGATCTTGGTGATATTGCTCTTATCGCCGTCCTTCTCGTAATCATCCGGGCGGTGAATGAACATGACAATATCGGCATCCTGTTCCAACGAACCTGATTCACGCAAGTCCGAAAGGATGGGGCGTTTGTCAGTGCGCTGCTCCACGGCGCGGCTCAACTGTGCAGCAGTCAACACAGGGACATTCAACTCGCGCGCCAGCACCTTGAGATTGCGCGAAATATTGGAAACCTCCTGCACGCGGTTGTCATTGCGGCTATCACCGGTCATGAGCTGGAGATAATCAATGATGATAAGGTCCAAGCCGAATTCCATATGCAGGCGGCGGCATTTGGTACGGAGTTGGAGAGGCGTCAGCGCGGGCGTGTCATCCAAAAAAACCTGCGTACTGCCGAACACTTCAATGGCATGATTGAACAACTGCCACTGGTCATCGGTCAGTTTGCCCGTGCTCAGGTTTTGGGATGAAATACCCGTCTCCTGCGCGATCAAACGTTGGACGACCTGTTCATTCGACATTTCCAACGAGAAAATGGCAATACGCTTTTTATAGGTCAGTCCCGCATTTTTAGCAACAGAAAGCAGGAAGCCCGACTTACCCTGACCGGGACGCCCCGCCACAATGATCAAATCGGAGGGATGCAATCCGCGCAATAGTTTATCGAGATCGATGAACCCGGTCGGCACACCGTGGAAATCCGCGCCGAGTTTGGCAAGCTCGGCAACCTGATCGTAATATTCCGAAAGGACGCGGCGAATCGGCTCGACATCGTGCTTGGTCCAACGTTCGCTGACACCGAAAACCGCCTTCTCCGCCTCGCCCATGACCTGATCGATGGCGTCCCCTTTGTACGCCAGCGAAGCGATCTGGTTCGCCGCATTGATCATCTTGCGGCGGATGGCATTTTCCTCCACGATATGCCCGTACGCTTCCGCGTTCAGGGATGTGGGAACCTGGTTGATCAGCGAGGTGAGATATGCCGAGCCGCCGATCTCTGCCAGTTGACCGGCGCGTTCCAGTTCTTCGGATAAGGTCAACAGGTCAACGGGGGCACGCTTTTCATGCAAACGCACAAAGGCTTCCCAGATCCATTTGTTGCGGTGGATGTAGAAATCATCCGCCGTCAGGAACTGGGCGATGTCGTAATAGACTTCAGGGTTAATCAGCACCGCCCCTACTACTGCTTCTTCGGCTTCTCGGCTATGCGGAACGCCTGGGCTGGCGGGGGCGGTGGATTCTTCGGGGAGAAAATCTGTCATGTTGTGGATCAACTTCAGGTGGAGGGTGAATCGGGCTTGTCCTTGTCGGGGTTGTCAATGTCCAGTTTGTCGATGAAATCCTTGAAAACGGACAACCGGTCGCTGGCATCATCACTCAGCGGAGGCGGCGGTTCGCTTCGGGCTGGCGCAGCCGTTTCCTGTATCTCCCGATCGGGCTCCATCCCCGCCGATTCCATGACGCTGCGATGCACCATGATGGGAACATGCGCCCGCACGGCGATCGCGATCGCGTCGGACGGGCGGGAGTCGATGTGGATCTCACGCCCATCGGCATTCGCCACGATGTTGCCGTAGAAAATATCGTCCTGCAATTTGACGATCTCCACGCGTACGACGCGGGCGTTGAAGGAATTGAAGATATTCTTGATCAAGTCGTGGGTGAGCGGGCGGATCATTTCAACTTCCTGCAGAGCGACGGTGATCGCTTCCGCTTCGTAGGGTCCGACCCAAATGGTAAGGTATCGTTCAGTATTCACCTGCTTCAGGACGACAACGCGTTGGGGCGCCATCAGATGCACACGGATACTGTCAATGATGACTTCTATCATTTCAGACATAGGGGACTCCAGTGTTTCTATTTTAGCATAAAGGCTGTTTGGATGCGCCGTGATTTGGATAAGAATTGAATATGCAAATTCGATTTGCCAGAATGGGAAAACACGACTATAATCGGCTTCGCTCAATCGGGGCGTGGCGCAGCCCGGCTAGCGCGCTTGCATGGGGTGCAAGAGGTCGGAGGTTCAAATCCTCTCGCCCCGACAGCAGTACGAAGAAACGTCCTACCGGGAGGGCGTTTTTTGTTTAAGGCGTGCTCATTATTTTTCATCTGCTGTTAAACCATAACTTGTCAATCCATCCTCTCTCGGTTATCCTTGCGAACGGGAGTGGTTAGGTCCCGGTGGGCTTCCTGGTCTTCAAAACCTGTGGCGGGTCGCGTTGCGGGTCGCGGTGGGTTCGACTCCCATCCACTCCCGCCTAGCATGGAACGATGGACGATAGACCGTTGAACGCTTTTATCGTCCATCGTTCGTTATCCGTAAGCGGTAAACAAGGTGTATCCCTATGTCATTTCCCGACACTGAAGTATTTACAAGGCTCGTCTCGCGCGTCTTCCGCATCGACGATGTGACCAGCGAAGACCCGGCAAAAGGATTTTTCCTGCGCTATCGCGGGGAATTATTTTTAGAAGATTCAGCAGAGTCATACGACCAGTTGGCGGAATCTCTGAGACAGTACAACGTCACGCCATTGTTCCGCAACGAGGAAGGGCGGCACGTCATTTATCTCATGCCGAAACAACCCGAACCTCCCAAGGAAAAAGTTTCCACAAATATCATACTTTTTGTGTTGACGATCTTCAGCGTCATGCTGGCGGGGATCAATCCCGAGGGACCCGTACCGGAAGACCCATCCGCCCTGTTCCCGTTTTTGTTGAGAAACATCTTCACCGGCGGACCCTTTGCATTGAGCCTGCTCGGAATTTTGCTGGCGCATGAACTCGGTCATTATTTCATGAGCCGCTATCACAAAACACCCGCCACCCTGCCGTATTTCATTCCCTTCCCGTTCAGCCCGCTCGGGACGATGGGTGCGGCGATCCTCATGCGCGGCGTCCCAAAGAATAAACGCATCCTGTTCGATATCGGCATCGCGGGTCCCATTGCGGGACTGGTGGTCGCCGTCCCGGTTCTATTTTTGGGATTATCCCTTTCCCAGTTAAATATTCTTGAGCCAACACCCAACGGTTTTATGGAAGGTAACTCTCTGCTGTATCTTTTCGCAAAATACGTCACCTTCGGTCAATTACTGCCTGCACCGGTCGAGCCGCAGGGGATTTTATACTGGCTGCGATACTTCTTCACTGGCGGACCGATCCCCTTTGGCGGCGTGGATGTGCTCATTCACCCGGTCGCGTTTGCGGGCTGGGCGGGGATTCTTGTCACGGCGTTGAACCTTATCCCTGCCGGGACGCTGGATGGCGGACACATCATCTACGCGTTGTTCGGTGAAAAAGCGCGAAAAGCATTTCCGTTCATTATTGGATTGCTGCTCGTGCTTGGTTTTTTCTGGAACGGATGGTGGCTGTGGGCTGTCCTGCTCTTCTGGCTGGGACGCGTCAACGCGCAGCCGCTGGACCAGATCACCACGCTCGACCCCGCCCGGCGGCTGGTTGCATATTCCATGGTCGTTGTCTTCCTTTTGGTCTTTACGCCGGTCCCGTTCATGTTAATGGTGTAGAAAATTCATGAAGAAATCATTCTCCCTGATCTTCATCGCATCCCTTATGCTATCCGCCTGCGGAGGGATGGAAACGCCCATTGCCGTCGCCGAGTCAACCACCGCACCGCAAAACGTCACAGCCACATCAACGCCGGAACCAGTCGTCGAAACAGCGACCAAGCTCGACGTCAATGAAGAGGCGTTGAACGGCTTGGAAATTTCGGTCTGGCTTCCGTGGTATGGAGTCGAGGCGGGGTTGTTCGAGTCGTTCGTCAATCAGTTCAATGCGGAAAACGAATGGGGCATCAAGGTCAGCACAAAAAATCAAGTGAGTTTTGCGAATTTGTACGAGACCGTGACCGCATCCCTGCCGACGAGCGAGCGCCCGACCATAGTGATTGCGCTGCCTGAACATGCGCAATGGTGGAATGACAACGGCGTGGTGGCAGACCTGACGCCCTACGCCCAAGATCCGCGTTATGGCATGGATGCAACCGATATTCCAATTGTGTTTTGGAATCAGGACCTCGCGGGGGATGTGCGCGTTGGCATCCCTGCGCAACGCACAGCACAATTTTTGCTTCGGAACGAAACCTGGGCGGGAGAATTGGGGTTTGCCTCCACGCCAGGCACATCGAATGAATTCCGCCGCCAAGCCTGCGGCGCAAATGCATCTTTGCGGGCGGATAACGACCCGGCAAACGATGCGCTTGGCGGCTGGCTGGTGAACACCGAGCCGATGACCGCGCACGCATGGATGCTGTCGTTCGGCGGCGGCGTGCTGGAGGAAGGCAACTATCGCTTCCTTGCGCCCGGCAATGTGGAAACCTTCAAATTTCTGCGCGAACTTTCCGAGAACGGCTGTGCGTGGCAAAGCGCCAGTGCAAATCCGTTTTCCGCGTTCGCAAATCGTCAGGCGTTGTTCATCACAGCGGATGTAAGCGACCTGCCGGATGTGGCGCGCGCCTTCGCCGCCGCCAACAGCACCGACAATTGGTCTGTCGTTCCCTTCCCATCCGAAGATGGCGTGCTGATCGCCGTGTATGGTTCCTCCTACGTTGTGTTGAACGCGTCGAACGAGGAAGAACTCGCCGCGTGGCTTTTCATCCGCTGGTTGTTGGAGGAAGAACAGGATGCCCGCTGGGTGGAGGTGACTCACCTCTTCCCGCTTCGCTCCTCGACCTTGAGCCTGCTCGGCGACTACGAGCGTTCCCGCCCCCAGTGGCGTCAGGCTGTGGATCTGATCCCGCAGGGCGAGATGCAACCTCAACTGGGTTCGTGGCGTACAGTTAAAATAATGCTGGGCGACGGCTTCGCGCACATGTACCGCGTCAATGTCGCCAGCGGACAGGTCGCCGCGATCCTTGCACAGATGGAGACAATGGCAAGAGATTTGAGCGAGTGATTTCCGTCATTGCGAGAAATAACGACAACCAAGGAGAGATCAAATGCCGAACTCAGAGTATCGGGCGCGGGAAGTGCGCGCAAAGACTCATGAAGTCTACGAATATGACCATGATGAGACCAAACCCGGCAAGCCGCTTCACATTCTCATCCCCGGCGGGTTGATCGCGCTGGCAACGCTGGCGTTGATCATTTTTATCGGTTACCTGACCTTCCTCGAAGAAACCTTGAATCAAGACCTTGGCATCATCTTGATGCTGGTGCTTGCGCCGTTCTATGTGGGCGGCGTGTTTTTGTTCAGTTACGGTTATGAGTTGTATGATATTCCGCGTGCCATCCGTTTGACAGCCATCATCGTGTTTGTGACGCTGGCGGCAGTGGTCATTATTGCGGTGCTGTTCCTCGTGCTTGGAAATATGAAGGGCGGATCCAGTTCGTCCTCCAAGTCATCATCGAAATCATCATCACGATCATCGTCGAAGTCTTCGGGGTCGGCAAGACCTTCCACACAAAAAAGCGGACTTGGCGGCGGCTTGGTCGGCGGTGCGGCGGTGAAGAAGTCCACATCGTCATCCAGTCCTTCCCCCAGAAGCAGTTCTTCAGGCGGCGGGGATATCTTCGTTCTCGGCGGCGGAGGTAGGACGCGCGTGGAAACCCGAGAGGTAACGAAGGAAGTCATCAAGGAAGTGCCGAAGGAGCCGATGCCGATCACCTGTCCGTTCTGTTCGCGGTCATACGTTCCCATCGAGCATAAATATATCTGTCCCAGTTGCGGAGCGGCAACGCCGAAGAATTTGATCGAAGAGTCGCAGATGCCGAAAGAAAAATGATAGACAGTAGACAGTGGACTGTGATGCATAACATGTAAGATGTAAGGAAAGAGTATGAACTATTTTATTTTCCTTCCTACAATCGTAATAGGAGTCCTTGGAGTTTCTTTTGGTATTGCTGGATTTACCAGATATACAAATATTACCAAGGCTGCTAATAAAGTGTCCCTTTTACAAATAACAATCCCAGCTGTTCAGTTTGGTACAGCAAGTAGTCTAACATTTTTAGCAATAATAAGTGCTCTTGGTCTTTTCGACTTGGAATATATTTGGAATCTTCAAAAATTAAGAGGTGCTATTTTTATATCTTTAGCCTTGGGGGCTTTTGTAACTTTGGGTGGGATATACCAAATCTATACAACAGTGCTTCTTAGAGATATGTTAATTAGAAAATACCGAGGAAAAGATGTGTCCGAGAGTTGTAATGACTCTTAGTTGAAATTGAGGTGCAAAATGAAACTGATGTATATCAACGGCAAATTCACGAATGGAAACGCGAAGGAAGAGATACAAGTTCAGAACCCTGCCACAGAGGAGATATTGGACAGTGTCCCGCGCGGGACGCCGGAAGATGTCGAAGCGGCAGTGACAGCCGCAAAGTCCGCGTATGAGGCGTGGCGGAAGATGGGCGCGAACGAGCGGGCGAGTCTCCTGCACGAGGTCGCGGAGAAAGTCCACGCGCATCGCGAAGAGATCGCGCGCCTGCTGACGTTGGAGGAGGGCAAGCCGCTGACCGAAAACGAAGAGGAAGTGGAATGGGTGCTGAACACGTTCCGCTATTACGCCGAGTTGGGACGGCATCATCGCGGAAGTGTGCTGGCGGCAGGAGCATCGTCGCAGTTCAATTTCATCATCAAGGAACCGTATGGCGTGGTCGGCTGCATCGTGCCGTGGAATTACCCGCTCTTGTTGCTGGCGTGGAAGGTCGCGCCCGCGCTCGCGGCGGGCAACACTGTGGTCATCAAGCCGTCCGAGATGACGCCGCTCACCGCGTTGTATCTCGCCGAGCATTGTTTTGACGGTCTACCTGCTGGCGTGGTCAATGTTGTTACTGGCTATGGATTGGAGACCGGCGAACCGCTGGTGAAGCATCCCGACGTACCGGTGATCGCGTTTACCGGAAGTTTAGCCACCGGACAAAAGATCGCTTCGCTTGCCGCGCCGATGATGAAGAAATTGCATCTCGAACTCGGCGGTAAGGATGCCACGGTCATTGCAGAAGATGCCGACCCGGAGATCGCGGCAAAGGCGGTCGGGTACGCGGCTCTGCTCAACGCCGGGCAGGTTTGCACATCGACGGAACGGGTTTACATCCCAAGACGCGGCGCGGCGAAGTTCACCGAAGCCATCGTAGAACATGTCAAATCGCTTCGACTGGGATCCGGGCTTGAGCAAACAACCGACGTCGGACCGATGATCGGAGATTCCTATCGCGCGAAATTCGAGAAGCACATCGCGGATGCGAAAGAACGCGGGGCGAAAGTTTTGGTCGGCGGCGGAAGACCCGCGAATTTGAGCAAGGGCTTCTTCCACGAACCAACCGTATTGAAAAACGTTGACCATTCAATGGTCATCATGCGCGAAGAGACGTTCGGTCCCGCCGTGCC
>CAYPHR010000151.1:0-1266 GCA_964410375.1 uncultured Anaerolinea sp.
CCGCCGAGTTCGACATCATGTTCAACGAAGGCATCTCGAAGAGCGGCGACGTCCTGGATCTGGCGACCAAGTTCGAGGTCGTCACGAAGCGCGGCGCGTTCTTCTCCTACGGCGACCTGCGCCTCGGTCAGGGTCGCGAGAACGCAAAAGACTATCTGCGTTCTAATCCCGACCTGATGGGTGAGATCGAAGGCGTCATCAGACAAAAATCCATGACCGGCGAGATCGCCCTGCCGCTCGACATGGGACCCGAGGTCGGTGACGACTCGGGTGGTGGCGACGAAGAGGCATAAAGTAAAATAAAAGGACACGGAACTCCGTGTCCTTTTTCAATGACTACGTATCGCCTCTTTCTCCGCTCTTGCCTGATTCTTCTCCCGATCCTTTTCCTTGCTGTGGCATGTGCGCCCCAAGCCACGCCTACGCCGTTCCGCCCGCCGACATCGCTTCCCCCCACTTCATCTCTGCCGACGACGACACCCGTCCCATCCTTTTTCACGCCTGCCACACCAACCTTGACCGCCGTGCCAACCCAAACGCCCACTCCCGAACCCTGCACGAACGGACTGGCATTTCTGGACGATCTCACCGTCCCGGATGGCACGAATTTTTTTGGCGGCGCGGTCATTGACAAGCAATGGCTGGTGCAAAATAGCGGAACCTGCGATTGGGACGCAACCTACAAATTGAAATGGGTGAGCGGTTCCACCCTCGGCGCAGCGGAGGAACAGCCGCTTTTCCCCGCCCGTGCCGGGACGCAAGCCACATTGCGCATCCGTTTTATTGCTCCCGCCGCCCCCGGCTCGTATGAATCGTCTTGGCAAGCCGTTGACCCGGACGGAAATCTTTTCGGCGATCTGATCTTTATAAAGATCATAGTCCCACCTTAGGAGTAAAAATGCCCGCACAGACCGAATTCCCCCTTGTTTTTGAATCTCTCAGATCCATCCTCAAGCCCTATGCCAAAAAACTGACCGTCAAAACCGATACGGGCGATACATATTATCTCGATGCGGCTTACAGCGAAAAATGGAAAAAGGAAATTTTCTTCGGCTCGGCACAGGTCAAGAAGAATTATGTTTCGTTTTATCTCATGCCTGTGTATATGTATCCCGATTTGCTGAAGAACGTCTCCCCTGAACTCAAAAAGCACATGCAGGGAAAATCCTGCTTCAATTTCAAGAAGGTCGAGAAACCGTTATTCGAGGAGCTAAGTCAACTCACGAAGCAGGGATTTGAACGGTTGATGAAAGAAGAATATTCGTA
>CAYPHR010000151.1:1366-4372 GCA_964410375.1 uncultured Anaerolinea sp.
TAAGTCAACTCACGAAGCAGGGATTTGAACGGTTGATGAAAGAAGAATATTCGTAAAAGCAAGTGACAGCCACCTTTGCGAAGCATCCTGTAGCAAAGTGGAGTGGGCAAGGTGGCTGTCACTTTTTATTCATACACCAACGCGTCGCGGATGGTCAATCTCGCGGCGGTTTGGGCGGGGATGAGGCTGGCAATGACCGCGATGGCGATGGTCAGCCCGAGCCAGGTCAGCACCGCAGGGATGGAAAAGATGTAATCCAACGGGCGGGCGAGCAGGGAGTTTCCGAGGGAATCCCCGAGGAACATGGCGAGCGGGATCGAACAGGGGATGGAGATCAGCCAACTTACCAGACCGATCACCAAGCCTTCCACGATCACCACGCGGCGGACGATTCCATTTTGCGCGCCGAGCGAGCGCAGAATGCCGATCTCGCGCGTCCGTTCGATGACGTTCAGGCTCATGGTGATGGCGAGTCCCAGCCCGCCGACGATGGAGATCAACACGACCATTGCCAACAGAAGGATGACAAGGATGTCCATTTGCGCGGCGGTGGTTTCTTTTAGTTGTGTGGTGGTCTGCGAGCCGACTACGGTCAGGTCGGCGTCGGCGAGGCGGGATAAAACGTCAGATTGGGCGGAGGATTGGGAAGCGGGATCAGGCTGCACGGTGCGGAGCACGAGGCGGTTGGCGAAGCCGTCCATGCCCGTGACGTCGGTCAGGTCATCGTACTGGACGAAGGCGGCGGGGATAAATCCGCGACCTGTGGAGCCAACGATGGTCCATTGTTCTTCTTCGCCGTTGATGTTCAAGTTGATGACCGAGCCGATATTCAGGTCGGGAGAGAGTTGCATGAAATCGTCGTTGACGAAGATGCCGCGCGTTGTGCTTTCATCCAGCCATGTGCCTTGAATGATGGCGGGTTGTGCCATGCTGGACGTTTGCGGAATGCCGTAAATGATGATGCTTCCGCTTAGGTGTTCGTCGGAGAAGATGAGGCGGGCGTTTTCCACTGCCCAGGTTTCGGCGTCGCGCACGTTGACGGATTGTGTGGCGGCTTCCTGGATGTCGTCGGTGGGATACGGACGGGCGAAGTCAATGCCGACGTCGTAGTTGATATCGCCTTGCAGTTCGCGCACCGCTTCGCGCATGGACTGGCGGATGCCGATGATGGCGATGAACATCGAGCCTGCGAGGAGCAGGGCGGCGAAGGTCAGCGCGAGGCGACCCTTGCGGCGAAAGGTGTTACGGATGGATAAATTGACGATCTGCGGCAGGTCGCCGAAGCGCGCGGCTTTGGAGGCGGTTTCAGGGTTGTAGTTGCTGATGGCTTCGCGGATGGTAATGCGCGAGCCTGCGATGATCGGGAAGAGCGAGGCGAGCAGGGGCGCAAGCAGCGCGCTGACGGCTTGCAGGATCAGAGTTTGAGTTGGCAGGTAGAAATTGGGCACGTCGAAGTTCATGCCCGCGGCGACGCCATCCGCGAGGAAGTACGCGCCAATGAGTCCCATGGGGATGGCGAGGATCAGGGCGATGACGCCGAATAGAAGCACCTGCCGAAAATAAATGGACATCGTTTGATGGATGCGCGCGCCAAGAGATTTCAAGATGCCGATCTGGGGAATCTGCTGCGACATGACAGCCGACATGACGCTGGTCACTAAAAATGCGCTCAGGATGAGCGTCAGCACGCCAAGGGCATTGAGCAGGAACAAGACCGAGGTCATGTTGTCGCCGAGGATGTATTTATTTGGAACGGGGATCGGCGCGCGGAAGATGAGATAGCCGTCATCTTCGATGGTTTTTATCAGTTTCGTGGTGTGTTTTTCGATATCTGCGCGGGTGGCGGCGTCTTTGAACGTCACAGCGAGTTGGTTGTAATTTGCGTCGAAACCGAGTTCTTCCGCGGTTTCAAGCGTGATGTAGCCGACGCCCGTCAGGCTGATCTCGGACGGCAGGCGCGAAAGGTCGTTGACGAAGCCCGCCACGGTCAGCGTGTGCAGGTCGCCGTTGAGCAATTCGATGGTGACAGTGTCACCCACGTCCATGACGTTTTGCAGGGAACGTTCGAGCAGGATCGAATTGACGGGCGGGGCGGTCAATTCGATTTCCGCAGTTAATTTGTTCAGCGCAATGGAATCAAAATCGGGGAGGGTTTGAATCTCAAAACTGAGCCAGTTGTCGGGTTCGGATTGGATGCGTGCAAGGTCAACGCGCGAAGCCTGCAACGCCGCAATTTCATCCATCTTGTGAAGATCATCGAGCAGGGCATCGTCAAACGGCGACATGGAAATGATCACATGCGCGGGATTTGTTGCTGCGTACACATCGCGCAGATTTTCTTCGAGTACGATGCGCCCGCCGAACATCAGCCCGAAGGCGGCAACACCGATGGCAACAGCAAGGATGATGAGCAGACTGCGCGATTTGTTGACCCACAGATCGCGCAGGATTTTTTTTGTCTGCACGCTCATTTGCCGGCCTTCCGTTTGCTCTCGCTTTCGAGTTGTTCTTTTCTCACATCTGCAGAACTTTGCACGTGATCTTTGAATTGCTCCGAAGATCTGGTCAGGTCTTCAAATTCCTGCGCGGTCATTTCGATGACTCTGGCGGACGCTCCTTGACTCACGCGGACAGTCGCCATGCGGCGTTTGTCGCCCATCAATGCCATCTCGCCGAAGTACGCGCCCCTGCCAAGTTGATTGACAACGATTTCCTTATTTTGGCTGTTGCGGATGATGATGTCCACACTGCCGTCGAGCAGGAGATAGAACGTCTCGCCCACATCGCCCTGTTTGATAATGTCATGTCCTGCTTCGTACTCGGCGGGTCTGCGGTCTTTGATGATCGCGGCGAGCGATTCCTGGTCGAAGGATGAGATCGCCTGTAACTGATTGAAGATGTTTCGCTTTTCGATGATGCCTGTCAATTCATCGCGCAGGGTGCGGGAATCTGCGATGAGTTTGTTGAACGCTTTTCTGAGCAAAAGTTAGTCCGGCAGGCTTCACG
>CAYPHR010000151.1:4382-7438 GCA_964410375.1 uncultured Anaerolinea sp.
ATCCAATGCGACGGCTGATACTGTGGAATCGGGCGACGCCTTCACTGTGGCAGTCCGCACGCCGTTGCCGAGCAGAGCCATCTCGCCGAAGTATGAACCTTTACCAAGCTGGTTGACGAGTATCTGGCTTCCGCCCGCGTCTGTGAGATACACATCCGCCTTGCCGTCCAGCAGGATGTAGAACTTGTCGCCGATCTCTCCCTGGCGGATGATGCTCGTGTCGGGCGGAAAGACCTGCGGCTTGACGCGGCGCGCCACTTCCACCAATTGATCCTGCGTCAGCGTTGCCAGCGCGCGGACGAGATACTCGTTGACGATCTCGCCGTCAGAGATAAGGATGGTGCGATTGACTCGGCGGGCGAGGTCGCTGTCGTGGGTGACCATTAAGATCGTTTTGCCCGAGGCGACGAGTTCCTCAAACAACGAAAATATCTTCTCGGCGGTCTTTGAATCGAGATTACCTGTCGGCTCATCTGCGACGATGAGCGGCGGGTCATTTGCCAATGCGCGCGCGATTGCCACACGCTGCTGCTGTCCGCCCGAAATGGTGGAGGGAAGTTTGTGCGCCTGTTCCGCCATTTCCACCATGTCCAGCAGGTGCATGGCACGCTCGTGCCTTTCCTTTTTTGTATACAACTTGTTCAATTCCATCGGCAGGATGACGTTCTCCAGCAAGGTCAGCGTGGGGACCAATTGGAAGAACTGGAAGACGATACCGAGGTTTCGTCCGCGCCAGGCAGCCATCTGCGCTTCGCTAAACGAATGGACAGGCGCACCATCAATGACGATCTCGCCCGAAGTCGGGCGGTCGATGCCTGTGATCATGTTGATGAAAGTGGATTTCCCGCTCCCCGACTTGCCGATGATGGCGACGAACTCGCCGCGCTGAACTTCCACATCGATGCCTTTGACGGCGGTGAAGTCACCTGCGGGCGTTTTATAGGTCTTGACCAGATTTTGGATGGCGATCAGCGGAGAGGTGGAATTTGGAGTCATGCGGTCAAGTTTAATCGAAACAGGCGAAATCGCTCAGGGTTTTCGCTTTCGTGTTGACAATATAGTGCTGCTTCGGTATAGTGCCTGACATGACCCTCGACCAATGGATCATCTTCGGAACACTGTTATTAACTCTGATTCTGTTCATCACGGGGCGCTGGCGCTATGACGTGGTTGCCCTGCTGGCATTGCTCATCGTCACACTCACGGGGCTGATACCTATCGAGCAGGCGTTCATCGGTTTCAGCAATCCCGCCGTGATCACGGTTGCGGCGGTGCTCGTCCTCAGCCGCGGATTGCAGAATTCAGGCATCGTTGGCATCATCGGCGACTGGCTCTCGAACCTCAAGGGCGGCATCACCATTCAACTTGCCGCGCTGACAAGCATCGTGGCGCTCCTTTCCGCATTCATGAACAACGTCGGCGCGCTGGCGCTGTTGTTACCCGTGGCGCTGCAAATCTCACGCAGTAAAAAGATCCCCGCATCGTATCTGCTGATGCCGCTGGCATTCGCGTCATTGCTGGGTGGTATGACCACGCTGATCGGCACGCCGCCGAATATCATCGCCGCATCTTTCCGCGAGAGCGCAGGTTCGCCGCCCTTTGCCATGTTCGATTTCACGCCGGTTGGTGCGGGTGTGGCGATTGCAGGGATTCTCTTCATCACGTTCATTGGCTGGCGCTTGATTCCCGTCCGCAGGAGCAAATCCAATAATGACGGGTTGTTCGATATCGAGAACTACATTACCGAAGTGAAGATTCCTGAAAAGTCAAAACTCAACGGAAAACGCTTGTATGAGATCAGCGATTTTTCCAAAGCTGAAGTCATCGTCATCGGTCTCATTCGCGGCAGCGAGCGGCGCATGGAACCGTCCGCGCAGACCAAGCTGCTGGCGGGTGACATCCTCATCGTCAGCGCCGACGCGGAAAATCTCCAAAAGTTGGTGGCGGCTTCAGGCTTGGAATTGGTCGGCGATAAGAAAATCCAAAAGGATGAGCTCGACTCAGACGATGTGACCCTGCTCGAAGGCGTGGTGATGCCGAACTCGATCATGATCGGCGGCACGCCCCGCACGCTCAACCTGCGCGGTAGTTACGGCGTGAACCTGCTGGCGATCTCGCGCCAGGGAAAACTTCTGCGCACGCGGCTCGACAGCACCCGTTTTCAGAACGGCGATGTGCTGCTGCTGCAAAGCCATGTGGAGACGTTGAAGGAAGTGGTGGACCGCCTCGGCTGCCTGCCGCTTGCCCAACGCGACCTGCGCCTCGCCACCCCAAAGGGACAGCTGTTCATTGCATTGGGAATTTTTCTCACTGCCTTGATCGTTTCTGCCATCGGACTCATCCCCGTGCAGTTGGCGTTCACCGCCGCCGTTTTGCTCATGGTGGTGACACGCATCATCAACCTGCGCGAAGCCTACGAAAGCGTGGACTGGCCCATCATCATCCTGCTCGGCGCGATGATCCCCGTCGGCGCGGCACTGGAGACGACGGGCGGCGCGCAATTGATCGCGGAGTTAATTTTGAAGGCGTCGGCACAGTTGCCGCCCGTTGCGGCGTTGATCATCATGCTGGTGTTCACCATGTTCCTTTCGGATTTGGTCAACAATGCGGCAGCGGTCGTTCTAACGGCTCCCATTGCCATCCGCATTGCGCAAGGCATGGATGCGTCCATTGACCCATTTCTGATGGCGATTACTATCGGCGCATCGTGCGCATTTCTAACCCCCATCGGACATCAGTCCAACACGCTGGTAATGGGACCGGGTGGTTACAAGTTCGGCGATTATTGGCGCATGGGGCTCTTGTTGGAAATGATTGTTCTTGTAGTCGCCATCCCATTGATTATGGTGTTCTGGTACCTGTGATGACGAGGTATATCTTTCCAATAAAACCGCGATTTCTATTTCCGAATAGGCATATTTCTATTGACATATTCCATTAAACGCATTTTAATTTTCCAATCTTTATGTTCTTTGGTCGGTTTGTTGTCAGATCATTAACCCCTCTTTCCACACTTTAATATTGTTGCTTTCAACTTTGTTGGTCCGTTCGTTTCA
>CAYPHR010000152.1:0-7419 GCA_964410375.1 uncultured Anaerolinea sp.
ATTTCGTCGCTTATGGACAACAATGGCGTATCGGTCAGCACTTGAAATGCCAGGCGCTTCTTGTTTTTCTGCGCCAGGAAAAATATAGCAGACAGAACCACCCCGATGATCGCGACAATAACTCCACAGAACTGCCAGATTGAATCTCGTAATATGTCCATGCTCTACTCCCTTCTTCTACAATTCTTATTTCTTCTTCCGTGCGCAACTGGGTCTCATTGTATTTTCCTGATGTGTAGATATCGCAATGCTATGCAAATCGTTGGACAAGCCGGTGGATGATGTCGGATGCGCTCATGGCATGAATTCCCTTTGACTGATTGTACCCGAATCCTGTGGATGGCGGTCACCCGAAAGGTGAAAGAGTTCATACGCTGTTTGGGCAGGATGCAGTTTGATTTACAACTTGATTTATGAGATTTGATATGTTAAGAAGGTTGAGACAATCCCTTTTGCAAATTACGAATTACGAATTACGAATTACGTTATAATCTCCCCATCATGACCGAAGGCGCACTTCTCAACGACCGTTATCAACTGCTGGAACAGCTCGGCACGGGCGGCATGGCATACGTTTACCGCGCGCGCGACGTGGTGCTCGACCGCGACGTCGCCATCAAAGTCCTGCGCAAGGACTACTCCAACAACGACGAGTTCCAGAACCAGTTCCGGCTCGAAGCGCGCTCCGCCGCGAACCTTTCGCATCCCAACATCGTCACCGTGCACGATTTCGGCTTCGCCGACGGCTTGCTCTACATCGTCATGGAGCACATCCCCGGCAAAGACCTCAAGCAGCTCATCCGCGAACGCGGGCGCTTCTCCGTGCAGGACGGCATCCCGCTCATGGTGCAAGCCTGCGCCGGGATCGGCTACGCCCACCGCGCCGGTCTTGTCCATTGCGACGTAAAACCGCACAACATGCTCGTCGCAAAAGACGGGCGGCTCAAAGTCACCGATTTCGGCATCGCGCGCGCGCTTGCCAGCATCACCCCCGCCGAACGCACCGATATTGTCTGGGGTTCGCCGCTCTACTTCGCGCCCGAACAGGCGGCAGGCGAACCGCCCACTCCCGCCTCCGACGTGTATTCGCTCGGCGTTGTGCTGTATGAACTGCTCAGCGGCACGCCGCCCTTCACCGCCTCCACCGCCGACGAACTCGCGCGCATGCACATCACCGCCCGCCCGATCCCCATCCGCGAATACATCCCCGATATCCCCGTCGCGCTCGAAGAGATCGTCATGAAAGTGCTCTCCAAGGAGCCGTCCGCCCGCTATCGCACCGCCGACCAACTCGGGCGCGTCCTGCATAAATTCGGCACGCAACCCGATCCACAGCCCGAACCTGTCCCTGCCCCGCCGGCGGTCATCACCCTCAAGCCGGAAGTGGCGGAACGGATCGCGCCTCAGCCTCAACCCGCTCCTGCGCCGGTTTACCAGCCCCAATATTCGCCTCCGACTCAGCCGGAACCTGCCTACGTCCGCCCGGCAGAAGCCGCCCCTGAAGAGGACATTGACTGGGTTGCCGTCGGACTGGGCCTGCTCGCCGTGTTGGCAGTCGGCGGACTCATCCCATTTTGGTTGATGGTGTATCTCACCTACAATCCGCCCATTCGATAAAATAAACCTGACAGACTTCAACGCCTGTCAGGTCTTTTTAATTCCATGAACCAGTATCTCATCTCTCCCTCCATCATCGCCTCCGATTTCACCCGTCTCACCGAAGAGATCCACGCCTGCGAAGCCGCCGGAGCGGATTGGCTCCACATGGACGTGATGGACGGTCACTTCGTGCCGACCATCACCATCGGTCCGCTCTTCGTGGCAGCCTGCAAACGCGCTACAAAACTTCCGCTCGACGTGCATTTGATGATCTCCGAACCTGAAAAATATCTGCAGGAGTTCGCAAAAGCCGGCGCGGACAATATCACCGTGCATGTCGAAACCTGCGCAGACCTGCCCGCGGTGGTGAAGAAGATCCAGGCGCTGGGATGCAAAGCGGGCATCACGCTCAACCCCGCCACCCCCGCCTCCGCCTTGGATTCCGCCCTGCCGTTCGCAGACCTGGTGCTGGTCATGAGCGTCAACCCCGGCTATTCCGGTCAAACGTTCATGCCGGAGATGATTGCCAAAGTCGAGGAGATCCGTAATAAGCTGAATGCCCTGCGTTCCACCGCCCACCTCGAAGTGGATGGCGGCATGAACACCGAGACCATTCCGCTTATGAAACAAGCCGGCGCAAATGTGTTCGTCACCGGTAATGCAGCCTTCAAACATCCGCAGGGAGCTTTCGAAGGTGTGCGAACTTTAAAAAGCATCATAGCCTCATAGAGGCATAGCGCCGCTGTCCCACAAAAGATTAAAACAAAAATCACGGCGCGAAATGCGCCGCGATTCCTGTTGTAAGAGGGAAGAGCGAACTTAAGCCGCGGATTTGCCGAGTGTCTTGATGCACTTGGCGCACAGCGTCTTCTTGACCATCCGTCCCTTTTCCATCAACGAGACCTTCTGCAAATTCGGCTTGAATTTGCGGTTGGTGGCGCGCTGGGAGAAGGAGCGGTTGTGACCGAAGGTGGTCGTCTTGCCGCAGTGGTTGCACTTAGCCATTGTGATACATCCTTTCCTTGCAATAATTCCAGTTGACCTGCCTTACCCAAAGGCACGGCATTTTACCACACAACGCAACCAACTTCAAGTTAAGATGTTAAAATAGGCATTACAGAAAACAACCGTGCCCGGGCATGAATTCCCCGCGGGGCGGACTACCGATGTATTGAGAGAGGACTCTATGGGCGAAGAAACGACTTCCATGGGCGGGATCCACATCTCGCCGAACGCAGTAGCGACGATCGCATATCATGCCACCCTGCAATCCTATGGCGTGGTGGGGCTGGCGCCGAAGAACCTGGCGGACGGCATTGTCTCCCAGATCACGCGCGAACCCTCGCGCGGCATTTCCGTGCATTACAAGGACGGAGAGATCAACATTGACATCCATGTCATCGTTGAATACGGCACACGCATCACCTCGGTGGCGGACAGTGTGGCGAACACGGTGCGCTTCCACGTGGAGAAGGCGCTGGGCTTGCGAATCAACTCGGTCAATGTGCATGTGGCGGGACTGCGCATCAGCAACATGGATTAGGAGACCAACGACACATGGCTATCGATACCGCACGCGTGGAAAAACTCCGCAGGCAGCCCATCGACGGGCAGGCGATGAAACGCCTCATGGACGCAGGGTTGACCTGGCTCCGTACCAATCAGTAGATTGTCAACTCGTTGAACGTGTTCCCCGTCCCGGACGGTGATACCGGCACGAATATGACCCTGACGCTGCAATCCGCCTGGAACGAGATCAAGGACTTGGGCACGCGCAACCTGGGCGAGATGGCGGCGGCGGTTTCCAAGGGCGCATTGATGGGCGCGCGCGGCAACTCGGGCGTGATCACCAGCCAGATCCTGCGCGGATTTTCGCGCGGCGTGCATGAGAAAGCCGTGCTGGATAAGGAGACTTTCGTCAAGGCATTGGGCGAGGCGCGCGATACGGCATACAAGGGCGTCGTCCGCCCGGTGGAGGGCACGATCCTGACCGTTATTAAGGAAGTTGCCAACGCAACAGAAGCAGCCCTCGGGTCCGCAAAGGATGCGATAGAGATCCTGGAGATCGCGGTCAAGGCGGCGGATGAAGCCGTCAAGCGCACGCCGGAACAACTTCCCGTCCTCAAACAGGCGGGTGTGGTGGATTCGGGCGGCAAGGGTCTGTTCTTTATTTTGGAGGGCATGTTGCGGCATGTGTATGGCGAGTCGCTGGAAACGCCGACCGTGAGCGTCCAGCCGATGTCTGCCATGAATTTGCAGGATGCGCTCGATGAAGTGGAAGAGGGACAGGATTACGAAGTGGTGGTGGATTTCGTGCCGAACGGCGAGTTGGACTTGGGCACGTTCTATGGAAAACTCGAGGAAATGGGCACGTCCATTCAGGTGGGCGAGGGCGAAGGGATGTACCGCATGCACATCCACGTGCCGACCGAGAACCGTTATACGCCGATCGATTACATTATGGAGATCGGCACGGTGACGAAGGTCGCCATCGAGAATTTGCTGGCGCAGATGGATGACATCCAAAAGAATGCGCAGATCAAATTTGCGCCGGTGGAGCCGGGACATATCGCCGTGGTGGTCGTTTCGCCGGGACAGGGTTTGAGCAAGATCTTCGCCAGTTTGGGTGTTGCCGCCGTGGTGTCGGGCGGGCAGACGATGAACCCGTCCACGCAGGATATTCTGGCGGCGTTCGAAAACCTGCCGACCGATAAAGTCATCATTTTGCCGAACAATAAGAACATCATTATGGCGGCGAACCAGGCAAAGGAAGTGACCGTGAAGAACGTACAGGTCGTGCCGACGCGCACTGTCCCGCAGGGACTCGCCGCGATGCTCTCCTTCCTGCCGGATGGGGATGTGGAAGCGGTTGCCGGGAAGATGAACCGCGCCATGAGCGATGTCAAGACTGACGAGGTCACGGTCGCGACGCGTTCAGTTGAGATCGATGGGGTGAAAGTGAACGAAGGACAGGTCATTGCCTTGCTGGACGGAAAACTGATAGTTTCCGCTGATTCAGTGGAGCAGGGCGTGATGGATCTGTTGGAAAAAGCCGAAGCCGCCGAGCATGAGATCGTCACGCTCTTCTATGGCGAAGGCATGTCTCATGCGGAAGCCAACCGCATTGCCGACGACATCCGCGAGAAATATTCCAATCTAGAAGTGGAATTGCAGGAGGGCGGGCAGCCGCACTATCAGTTCATTATTTCGATCGAGTAGCATATGCAGCGGCTTGCCGCCACGCGCGAATCAAAAACGGACGCAACTTGCGTCCGTTTTTGATTTAAGTCACTTACCCTTCGGCAGAATTCCTATGCGTGATCAATTTGTAGATGCCTTTTACGATCTCGATCAACGTGCCGAAGATCGCCAGCCCGAGCACAATGCGGATGCCGTTTTGGGCAAGTTCGGCTATTCGCTGCGCCGCATCCGCTTCGAAAATGCCGGTGGATTGCAGGGCTGCGCCGTCCACTGCGAGGATGGAGGGACCCGTCAGCAGGAAGTACAGGATCACGCTCTGGAAGATCTTGATGGCGATCGAGAAGATGCGGGTGGGTGCCGTCCAGCGCCCCGAGCGGATCAACATGCCGTTCATCACGATCTCCGCGACCCAGCCGATGTTGATCCACGGCAGCCAGCGGAAAAAGGCATCGGTCAATGCGGGGATGAAGGCGGATTTATCGCCCGAAAAAATGTAGAAACCCAGCCACTGCGGATTGAAGTTGAAGATGCTGATGGCAATGAAGGTGAACACGATGGCAAGGATCGGCTCCCAAAGTTTCACTTCGTCCGATTCGGGTTCCTTCTTCAGCGAGGCGGGATCCCATTCCTTCTCATCATCCATTTTGAATTCGGAGGCGGGGACGTACCGTTCAAGAAGGGCAAAGACCAGTACGATGTGTCCGAACGCGGCGATGGCGGCAGAGACGATGCCCGCCAGCCCTTCGCCGATCGCTCTGGCGAATTCGGGTCCCGCCATTGTCGGCGCGATGGATGCGATCTTGACGCCTGTTAACACCAGCAGGACGACGGTCACGACGCTGACGACGATCTTCAACACCATCACAAAGAACGGGAACAGGCGCGGACCGATCAAATATGGATGCGGATTGTACGTCTGCGCGATGGTTTGCGGCGCACCATATTCCTTGAGCAGTTCGATCTCCATCTCCTCGTCGGCGGGACGCCCGGCTTTTTGGGCGCGATCTTCGAGCATGTCCTCCAGCGTGGAGCGTAGTTCATTTTCCATATCCTTGCGTCCCTTCACCAGTGGAAGGTGTTTGCCGACCTCGGTCACATAACGATCTATGAGTTTCATTTCATTCTCCTTTATTTCTTACGACAGCATCTTATCCATCACGGACACGATGCCAGCCCATTCTTTTTTCAGTTTCGGCAGGAGTTTCCTTCCCTCCGCACTGACGACGTAATAACGGCGCGGACGCGACTCTTCCAGCTTCCAAACCGATTCCAGCACTCCCTGCGCCTCCAACCGGCGGAGCAGCGGATACAACGTTCCCTGATCCACTTCCAAGCCGAGTTCGGCGAGTTTCTTCAGCAGGGAGTAACCATATTCCTCGGTTCCTAACTGGCTGAGCGCCGCGAGCACGATCACCCCGCGCCTCAGTTCCAAAACGACATTTTCGAACGATTCTGTGTTTGCCATATATCAACCTTTGTCACATTATACTGTGTTTTACACAGTATGTCAAGATGTCAGATAACAGATAATCGCGAAGAGTCCGCACGACGGCGATGCAATCATTTGGAAAATTTATGCTACACTTAATTCATGAAACTTGGAATCGTCACCGACTCAACCTCCGACCTGCCCGCCTATCTAATCGAGCAACACGGGCTCCAGGTTGTGCCCTCCATCCTCGTTTTAGAGGGGAAGGAGTACAAAGACGGGATCGGTGTCACCCGCGAGGAATTCTACGAGCAACTGCCTTCGCTTCAAACCCCGCCGACAACTGCCGCACCGTCCATTGGAGATTTCCTCACCCCGTATCAAACCCTGCTCGACGCAGGTTGTGATCACATCCTCTCCATCCACGCCTCCGCGAAATTGACCGCCATCCTCAACAATGCCATCCAAGCCGCGCAGGAATTCCCCGGCAAAGTCACCTGCGTGGACAGTACCTTCCTTTCACTGGGATTGGGGTTTCAGGTGCTTGCCGCCGCCGAAGCGGCTGACCTCGGTTTGGATGCCGCCCTCGACGCAGTGGAATCGACGCGCAAGCGCTTGAAGCTCAAGGCGGCATTGGACACGATGGAATATCTCAAACGCAGTGGACGGGTCTCTGCTTTCGTCGCCAACCTGGGGGGAGTATTGTCCATCAAACCGATCGCCGAAATCCGCGATGGGGAGGTGAAGCCGATGGGCGCCGTCCGCACCACGCGGCAGGCGGATGAACACATTTTGAATGATCTATTGGAGATGGGGGAGATGGAACGCCTTGCTATCTTGCACACCAACGCCGAGCCCCGTGCAAGGGATCTACTGACCGAGTTGATGGACACCGTGCGTATGTCCGTGCCTAGGGATATTCTGTTCGTGAATGTCACAGCTGTGATTGGCACGCATCTCGGTCCGAATTGCATCGGCTTTGCTGTGGTAAAGAAATAGGATAATGGTAGTCAGGCTAAATGCCCGGTTAAGGGGTATGCAGCCTTACACTTTTTTGTTTCCCTTGCTTTGGTGGTTTACTCTTTTTTTCATTTTTTCCACAACACCGTGACCGCAATCGAAAGCACCAGAACCCCCGTAACTGCCAAACCGCCTTCGGGACCGAACGCCCCGCCCGTCAGCCAGTCCGC
>CAYPHR010000153.1:0-7408 GCA_964410375.1 uncultured Anaerolinea sp.
GAGCAAAAAGAACGGAATGCCCCGCATTTCATGCACGATGGTCTGCATTAACCGCCGCCCACCGGAGGAAAGATATCGATCTTATCAGCCGGTTGGATGACCGTTTCGAACTTGTCTGGCAGGTACACAGCCTCGCGCCCGTTGATGAAGAATTTCATATGCGGCAGGAAATTGCCGTCCGCGTCCAGTAGTTCCTTGCGCATAGCGGGATAATCATCCACGAACATGTGCACCAGTTGAATGGCGGTCGTGCCGTGCGGCAGGTTCAATTCCACTGTTTTTTGCCCCACGATCGGACGCAAAGTGGCGTAAAAATTGACTTTCATAATCATTTCTTCCATTTCTGCACCTCCAAAATTCGATGTTCGCTCGTTCCTTTGGCTGGAGTTATTTTAACGCCAAGCCCATCGTTTGGGAGGTTTTCCCCGCTGTCAAAACCGATCAAAAAAAAGCGCTGACCTGGGTCAGCGCTGCAATATCATCCGCAGGATTTTTTTACGGGCACTGGATGACGCCCTGCGCCCAGAGGCATCCGCCGCAGACGGGAGCGATGTCGTTGCCGAGGCAGTCCTCCTCGTTGGTTTCGGAGAGGTCACATCCGCCGCAGAAGGTGCAGGGTGCAAAGATGAAGTTGTGCAGGCGTTCGCGATATGCCAGGTACTCAGGATCAAGCCACAGGTCCAGAAGGGGGCGCTGGTTCACATTCCCAATGATATGCTTTTTTGAGAGGCGCGGCTTGCCATGCAGGTAACTCATGTGGGTGTGCATCAGGGGCCAGCACGGGCTGATGTCGCCTGTCCATGCCACAGACATGGTGCCGTTCTCGACAAAGTTGCACACGTCGTTGGCGCCGCCCCAGTTGTTGCCCGCGTAGCTGACGTTAAGTCCGCTGTTGAAGACATCGAAGAGCGCATCGCGGGTGTCTTCGTTGAAGTCGATCTTGGGCAGGCTGATGCGCGGCAGGTGGGCGGCGTTGAGGTAGGCGATGTTGCGGGTTGCCTGGGTGTAGAGGCGGTCGGCTTGCATTTCCTCGGTGGGCGGCTGAAGGTTGCTGACCGAGAAATATTTGGCGCGGATGGATTTTCCGATCTCGATCACTTTTGGCAGGTCGGCGATGTTGCGCTTCATGGCGACAAAGGCGACGCCGATCTCGGGCTTGGGATAGTGACCGGGTGCGCGCATTTTGATCAGCCGCTTCATGTTGGTGATGATGTTGGGCAGTTCCGCGCCCATGCGCACGTCGGCGTAACTTTCAGGCGAAGCGCCGTCGATCGAGACCCAGAGCGTATCCAATCCGGTGTCGATCAGTTCGCGCGATTTTTTCTCAGTCAGAATGGTGCCGTTGGTGATGAGTTCGACCTTGACGCCCAGTTCCTTGATGCGGCGGATCCATTCGATGGTCTTGACGTGGAAGAGCGGTTCGCCGATGCCGCCGAAATACACGCTGGGGATCGGGTCCATCTGCTTGAGACTGTTGAAGATATTCTCGAAGGTCTCTTCGGTCATGCGCCCGATGGGCTGTTCCCATGCGTTACGGAAGCAGGTGATGCAGTCGAGGTTGCAGGCGACGGTCGGTTCGATGTAGATTTTGGTGAGATGGGTGACGGGGCGGTGCATGCGGACGAAGTTCTGTCCTTCGTCGAGGCGGACCTTGGAGCCGGGAGTCAGCCCGTAATGGCGGGCAACTTCGGGCGGCAGGATGAGGCGTCCGTTTTCGTCCACTTCTGCCCAGGCTGTGGTCGGTTTTGTGGAAATGGGGATCATGCTTGCTCCTTACAATTAAACCAATGTCAACCCATCATATCCAATTTCCTGAAAATTTCACGTGACAAAAGTTACTTTTTCGTCCGTCACACATCCCCATCGCGGAACGGTTTAAATGAAGGTGATATAATTTTGACATCCCATATAGGAGAATTCCATTGGCTGATCTTCGTGTTCAAAAATATGCAAAAATTTTGGTGGAGCATTCCACCCGTGTGAAATCCGGCGACCGTATCCTGCTGGAAGGGACGACCGTCGCCGAGCCTCTGCTGCGCGAGTTGTACATCCAAATTCTGGAGAAGGGCGGACATCCGCATTTGATGATGGCGCTGCCCGGTACGATGCCCTTTAGCCAGGATGAAATGTACCTGACCTACGCCAGCGACGCGCAACTGGATTTTGTGCCGACTTTTTACAAACTGGCATATGAGCAATTTGAAGGACGCGTCCGTATTCATTCTGCGACGAATACCAAAGGCACGAGCAACATCGACCCCGCCAAGATCCAGCGGCGCAGCAAGGCGACCTCGGTTATTACCGAAGCTCAGTTCCGGCGCGGCGCGGATGATTCCTTCAAATGGGTGACGACGCTATTTCCCACCGAGGGCTATGCCCAGGATGCCAACATGAGCCTGAAGGAGTATGAAGACTTCGTGTTCGGCGCCGTCCATGCCAATGAGGAGGACCCGATCAAATTCTGGAACGAGGTCAGGCAGAAACAGCAGTCAGCGGTGGATTTCATGAAGGGCAAAAACCAGGTCGTGCTGCGCGGACCGAACGTGGACCTGACGCTTTCGGTCAAGGGGCGCACGTTCATGAATTCGCACGGCGTGCACAATATGCCCGATGGAGAGATTTATACGGGTCCTGTCGAAGATTCAGTCAACGGCTGGGTGAAGTTCACGTACCCCGCCAACTACGGCGGCACGAGCGTGGAAGGCGCGGAGTTGACCTTCTCAAACGGGCGGGTTACCTCCGCCAAAGCCGAGAAGAATCAGGACTTCCTGCTCAAGACCCTCGAAAGTGACGAAGGCTCGCGCTTCCTCGGCGAGTTTGCGATCGGGACGAATTTCGACATCCAGCAGTTCACGGGCAATATTCTGTTCGATGAGAAGATCGGCGGTTCGTTCCACATGGCGCTCGGCGCAGGCTACCCGGAAACTGGTTCCAAGAATAAGAGCTCCATCCACTGGGACATGATCTGTGACATGCGCACCGACTCGGAGATATTGGTGGACGGCGAACTGTTCTATAAGAACGGTCAGTTCGTGTTCGGGAAATAAATTGCAGGTTTTAAAGTTAGAAGGTTGAGAAATTCTCAACCTTCTTTTTTATGACTTGGAATAAGAGTATAAATCCACTCTTAAATCACATATGGTGACCTGTAGAGATCACCATACATAAGAAGAGTGTTTCACTAGGAAACGGTGTGCCGAGGGGGAGATTTGAACTCCCGACCAAGGGCTTATGAGTCCCCTGCTCTGCCACTGAGCTACCTCGGCGTGGTCAAAGCGGGGCAAATCTTACTATGAGAAGGAGCAATTGTCAACGCGGTTTGAGTCGTTAAAACCGTTAAGAAACGCCATCCTGTACCCGCTGGTAGACCTGCTATAATTGGAGCATAGGTGAGTTCATGAACATACTGGTGTTGGAAAACGATCCCAAGGAACGTTCGCTCATTCAGCAGGCATTGAGTGGGAAACATACTGTCATTTCCGTTTCCACGGGCGCAGAAGCATGGGAATATATGCAGTCGGGGGAAGGGCATTTTTTGATTGCGAACTGGGATACAAGCGATCTCCGCAGCGCACAATTCATTCAACGATTACGCGCCTCGAACCTATCCCAGGCGGTGTATGTACTCCTGACCGTAGCCAAAGATCAGGACGAATCCATCCCGTCCGGTGTGGACGATACCATTCAGCGACCATTCAAGGCTGCCGATCTAAAGAACCGTGTGGCGGTTGCCGAGCGGATCATCTCCCTGACGAGCAAACTTGCTGTAGCACGCGAACAACTGGAAAACCAGGCAATTTTTGACAGTCTGACGGGTTTTATGAACCGAGCCGCATTTTTACGTCAGGCGGCAGGGGAATTGGAGCGATCACGGCGTGCATCTCTGCCGTTGAGTTTGATCGCGCTGGATGTTGATAATTTCAAGGTCATCAACGATACATTTGGCGGGGATGCGGGCGATGATGTGTTGAAGATCGTCTCGCAAGCGATCCGCGAGAAAAGCCGTCCGTATGACTGCATCGGGCGTTGGACGGGAGATGAGTTCATGATCGCGCTGCCCGGCGTGATCGGCGCGGATGCGGAGAAGATTTCAGACAGGATCATTGCCGGGGTGCGCGGAACCAGGATCGAGGTCCCGAACGAGGCGCCGCTCAATGTGAAGATCAGCGCAGGGATTGCGTCCGTAGCGCGCATCAGCACATCCACTGAGGTCGAGCCGGTCATCCAGCAGGCGCGTCAGGCGGTATCGCGTGCAAAAGAGGCGGGGGGAAATCAGGTCTTTTTGGTGTACATCTAAACGGTTATCCAGCCGAGAATTAGCAGCGATGCCATTCCGACGAGGATGGTGAGGAGTGTATTGCGTGATACCCACGCTGTGATGATTGCAATGACGCCAGCGAGCAGGCGGGTATTTTCAAGGGAAAAATCGAATGCGCCGCCGGGGATAAGTAACTCGGGAAAGATGATGGCGGACAGCACTGCCGGCGGGACGTAGTGTAATGCCTTGCGCATCGTTTCCGGGACCTCGAGCCTGCCAAACAAATAAATGAGCGAGAAGCGAATCCCAAAGGTGATCACACCGCCGATCAGCATAACCAGCCAGATGTTCATTCTATTGCCTCGCTTGAATCTTTTTTATTTTCCAATACCGTACCGACGAGAATGCCGACCAGGGCGGCAAGGATCAAGCCAAGTTTGAATGGCAGATTGTATGCCAGCAATGCTGTGACTCCCGCGCTGACCGCGGAGGCAACCATCGGGCGTTTCTTCAAAATGGGGACGACCATTGCAATAAAGGTGAGGGGGAGTGCGAAATCGAGCGGGATGTCTTCGGGCATTTCCGCGCCAAGGAAAATGCCCAGCGCTGTGCTGACCTGCCATGTGAACCAGAGTGAGAAACCTGCGCCGAGCAAAAACCAGTGGCTGAAAGGTTTGATGCCTTCCTTTTCATAATGCAAGATGCTGGGTGCGTATGCTTCATCCGTGAGAAGGTATGAAAGCAGGATTTTCCATTTCAAGGAAAGATGCTTCAGATACGGAGCAAGGGATGCGCTGTATAGCATGTGGCGCAGGTTGACGACGGCGATTGTCAGGATGATGACAAAGCCCGGCGCGGCGTCCTTGACCAGTTGCGCAGTGACGAATTGCGCCGACCCGGCAAAGACGATGGAGGACATCATCTGTGACGCCAACGTGGAGAGACCGGCGTTCAATGCCAGCGCGCCGTAGATCATGCCGAAGGGGAATACGCCGATCAGTAATGGTATTTCGGCGCGGACGCCTTCCCAGAAGGACTTTTTCGCTTCTTTCATGTTCACCTTGTAGCAGGGCGCAGCGTCGCTGCGCCTCTACATATATCCTATGATATTTCTCGCCGCACGCTGACCGCTCTCCACGGCTCCTTCCATGAAGCCCTGCAGAACGGTGGCATGTTCACCGGCGAAGTAGAGGCGTCCGGCGGGAGAAAAGAGCGTCTGCCAGTGGGCTGTCACTTGATTCGGTGCGAACGCCATGTATGAACAGCGCGTGTACGGTTCATTGATCCATGCAATCGTCCTGGTCGTTTCGATCAGGTTTGAAGAGCCGGGGAAGACATCCTCGATGATCGTTACAGCCGTCTGAATGCGTTCTTCGTCGGAAAGGTTTGAGAGCGCCGCGCCTGGTCCGCCGCCAGTGTAAGCGGTCAGGATACCGTGTTCTCCTTCAAGGTGGCTGGTGGCGTCCCAAGTGAGGACAATTGGCAGGTCGGTGTGGAGGCGTCCGTTCCAGCCGTGGTCGAGCCAGAAGCGTTTGCGGTATTCGATCATGACCTTCGTCACTGCGCCGTAGGCGATCTCATCCACAAGTCTCTGATGTGAGTTTGGCAGGGATGCGTTGAAATCGATCTTCCGCGCGACAGTGAGCGGAACGGCGAGAATGGCATACGCCGCCTGCACTTTATGGAAAATATCGCCCAACTTGTAGGTGACGGTCACATCATCCGCGCCGACCTGCACCGACATTACCGCCGCGTTCAAACGGACATCGGGCAGACGCGCCGCAATCGCCTGTGGAATTTGATCGTTGCCACCGATGATGCGGTACGTGGTATTCCATGAGCCGGGATCGCTGTAATACAGCGCAGCATTACGCGCCAGATCGAGCAGTGAAAATTCCTCAGGCTCACAAGTATATTCGCCGCGGATGTGATTGGAAAACATCGTCCGCCCCAGTTCGTGAACATGCGTTTGCGCCGCGATCCACTCCGCCGCAGATTTCGCATCCAACTCCTTTGCGGTAGCTGCGCTCAACGGATTTGCGGGCTCCGGAACCTGCTTGCCCAACTCCGCCAGCGCCAACCACATTTTTTGATATTCATCCTGAATGTTCACGCCCCAAACCGACTCATCGGTCATGCGCCCTGTTTTGCCGCCGAACGCCGCCCAGTCGCCGCTTTGTCCCTGCCAACTGCCCACCTTTCCCAGCGACAGGCTGAATTCCTTCGCATACGCGATCATACGCGCATGATCTTTATCAATGTATTCGCCGCCGCCCTCAGCGACCAGCCCGTTCGAAAACTCGCGAATCGAAAATACACGTCCGCCCACGCGGTTCCGCGCCTCGAGCACAGTTGTTTCCCAGCCCGCCTTGTGCAGTTCATACGCGGCGGAAAGTCCCGCCATGCCAGCGCCGATAATGATTACAGATTTCTTGTCCATAGCGGCAGATTGTATCATTTGGATGAAAAAACCGCCCCCAAAAGGGACGGTTCTCGCTTCATTTTTTGAACTTTTGCTTGCTCCTGTTTTCTCAGGCTTCTTCTACCCCAATGCCTTCTTCGCTTCCGCGATGACTTCATCGTAATTCGGCTCATCGCCCAGCGTCGGCAGGTAGTTGACATACGTCAGCTTACCATCGCGCCCCACGATGAAGACCGAACGGCGTAGGTAACGGCGTTCCTTGATCAGGATACCGTATTTGGTGCCGAACTCAGCATCCACCACATCCGAAACGACCTTGACCTTGTCCACGCCCGCAGCGCCGCACCAGCGCGCCTGCGACATGGGGAAGTCGCAACTGATGGTGTAAACGATGATGTCATCGCTGAGTTTGGCGGCTTCTTCATTGAAACGGCGGGTCTCGCGGTCACACACGTCGGTATCCAACGACGGCACAGCCGAAAGAATGATCACTTTTCCCTTGGATTCCTGCAACGGGTTGACCTTTCCCCATCCCATGATTACCGAGTTGAATTCGGGGGCAGCATCGCCGACCTTCACCTCATCACCCAGCAGAGTCACAAAATTGTCTCCGATTTTGAAAACATTGTCACGAACGGTAGTCATTGAAAATCTCTCCTTGAATTGGTTATTGAATAGAATGTTGCAAGTGCAAAACTCTTACCCTCGGCGCAGATTGTACCAAATTA
>CAYPHR010000154.1:0-7389 GCA_964410375.1 uncultured Anaerolinea sp.
CGGCGGGTGGCGCGATCATGAATGCGACCACGAGCACTGAGCCGACGGCATCGAACGAGCCGACCGCTGTGAGCGAAACGAGAGTCATCAGTGCGTAATGTATGATGGTGGGCAGGAAGCCAAGCGCAGCGGCGAGGGCGGGGTCGAAAGTGGCGAGTTTGAGTTCCTTGTAGAGCAGCGCTATAAAAATAATGTTGAGCAGCAGGATACCGCCCGTGCTGTAGATCGCCTCGGGACCGAAATCCAAACCGAAGAGTCTTACACGGTTGAACGGTGCGAAGGCAAGTTCGCCCAGCAGGACGGCGTCGGTATCAAGATGAACATCGCCTGCGAAGCGTGAGATCAAAATGACAGCGATACTGAATATCGCAGGGAAGACCAAACCGATGGCGGCGTCTTCGCGCACAAGTTGAGTGCGGTTGAGCAGTTCCACGAGACTGACGGTGATGACACCCATCAGCGCCGCACCCACAAGCAGCAGCGGCGAGTTAAGGCTTCTGGTTACAAAGAATGCGAGCACGATGCCGAGCAACACCGTGTGGCTGATGGCGTCGCTCATCATTGCCATGCGCCGCAGCACGAGGAAGACGCCCGGCAATGCGCACGCGACGGCGACAATGGATGCAATGAGTTGGATTTCGATCTGTGCAGGAGACATCATTCCGCTTCCTTTTCCGACCCTTTGCCTGCTTCGTCCAACCCAGCCTGCGTTAACGCCCAGGCATCTTTCGACAACTCCTGGGCATAACCCCGCTCCTTGAGTTGGCGCAACGCCAGCGACACGCCGTCCGGGTTTGTGCTCATCGCCCGCAGCACGGCGGAGGAATGTCCGCGCTCTTCATTGGGATGCTGCATGGCAAGCGTATTAAGATCACCCAGCACCGCCTGCGCCCGCAGTTTCCGTCGGTTTTGCAAATTGCGGAGCCAGTTCCAGACCAGCCCGCGATTGGTGGCGAATAGCATCGAGAACAGGACGATGGCGCTTATGCACAAAACGATCACGGGACCCGTGGGCAATCTCTCTGCCGAGCCGCTGATAAGTGTTCCGCTCACGCCAGCAATCGCACCGAACAGCCCGCCGAGAATGACCATGTTTTTGAGTTTGTCCGTCCATTGGCGAGCCGCAGCCGCAGGCGCCACGATCATCGCGGACATCAAGACCACGCCTACCGTCTGCAAACCGATGACGATGGCAACGACCAGCAAAGTGGTGAGCAGAACATCGAGGAAGCGTACAGGATAGCCGAGGCTCCCTGCGAATTCTGGGTCAAAGGTGATGAGTTTGAATTCCTTCCAAAAGATCATCAGCAAGATGATCGCCAGCACGCCGATGATTGCCATTGTAACCACGTCACGCTGCAATAAAGTGGCGGCTTGACCGAAGAGGAATTTGTCCAAACCCGCCTGGGTGGCATCGGGCAGTTTTTGGGTAAAGGTCAATAACATCAAGCCGAAGCCAAAGAAGACCGAGAGTACCAGCCCGAGGGCGCTGTCGTCCTTGATGCGCGTGGTGCGGATGACGTTCAACATGAAGAGTGTTGCCAGCCAGCCCGCGATCAACGCACCAAGCATCAGCACGACGGGTTCGCGGCTGCGGGTGAGTAAAAAGGCAATGACGATGCCGGGCAATGCCGCATGGGATATCGCGTCCCCAAGCAGACTTTGCTTGCGGAGCACCGCAAACGCCCCAAGCGCCCCGCTGACAATTCCTAAAATGGCGGAACCAAGCGCCACGGTGCGCAGGGTGTAATCAAAAAAGAGGTCGTAGAAAAGTTGGGAGATGTCCATAGGATTTTTATCCGCAGATTAGGCAGATTAAGAAATATCGGCGAAATCCGTTCGATCTGCGGATGGTATTAATGCTTTCCATTTTTTCCGTTTTCATCCGCGCTTAGGAAGGCGACCTTGCCGCCATACGCTTTGCGCAGATTTTCGTCGGTGAAGACCTCGCCAACGGGTCCGCAGGCGATGCGGCGGACGTTGAGCATGGTGACCCAGTCAAAGTATTCGGGCACGGTCTGCAGATCGTGGTGGACGACGACGACCGTCTTGCCTGCCGAGCGCAACTCTTGAAGAAGAAGCACGATGGCGCGTTCAGTCGTCGCATCCACGCCTTGAAAGGGTTCGTCCATGAAATACAGTTGCGCATCCTGTACGAGCGCGCGCGCCAGAAAGACGCGCTGCTGTTGCCCGCCGGAGAGTTGGCTGATCTGCCGCTCTGCAAAGGATTTCATCCCGACTTTGTCGAGGGCATCCAAAGCTGCGGCGCGTTCCGAAGCGCCCGGTCGTTTGAGCCAGCCGAGCGCGCCGTAGCGTCCCATCATGACCACATCCAACACACTGGTGGGGAAGTCCCAATCCACACTGCCGCGTTGAGGAACATAGCCTACGAGATGGCGCTGTTCCACATACGGTTTTCCATACACAAGTACTTGTCCCGCGGCGGGTTTGATCAAGCCCAGAATGGATTTGATCATCGTAGTCTTGCCCGCGCCGTTCGGACCGACGATCGCCATCAGAGTGCCCGAAGGAACTTCCATGTCCACGTCCCACAACACGGGTTTGTCTTTATAAGCAATTGTCAAATCGGTTACGTCAATTGCGTTGACTGTCATATCACTCGCCTTTCAATGCCGCAACAATCGTATCGATGTTATGACGCACCATGCCGATATATGTACCTTCGGGCGTGCCTTCGCTGCCCATCGCATCCGAGAATAACGAGCCGCCGATCTGCACGTCGAAGCCTTGTGCTTGCACGGCTGCTTGCACCGCTTCAACATTCCTCTGCGGCACCGATGATTCAACAAAGATGGCGGGAATCTGATTTTCAACGATAAAGTTTGCCAGATCTTGCACGTCCGCCGTGCCTGCCTGCGCTTCGGTGCTGATCCCTTGCAGTCCGCGCACTTCAAACCCATAGGCTCTGCCAAAATAGCTGAACGCATCATGTGCAGTGATGATGACGCGCTTCTCGACGGGAATGGTCGCTGCCTGACTTAGAATGTATTGATGAAGTTCTTCTAGTTGAGCAAGGAACGTTTGCGCATTCGCATCATACTCGGACTTGTGGGCTGGATCAGTTTCTGAAAGCGTTTCCTGCACCTGTTCCACGGCTTTCATCCACATCGTCACATCGAACCAGACATGAGGGTCATATTGATCGGGGTACTGCGGATTTGCAAGCAAAGTGGCGCGGTCGATCTTATCCGTCACCGCGACGGTCCTGACGCCAAAGTCGTTCATCTTCTCCAGCACCTCGCCCAACTGCGCTTCAAGGTGCAGACCGCTGTAAAAGATCAGATCTGCTTCTTGCAGGCGGCGCACATCCCCCTCGCTGGCTTTGTATAAATGCGGATCCACGCCGGAACCCATCAGGGCGATCACTTCCACGTGCTCGCCACCAACATTCCTGGCGATGTCTGCGATCATGCCTGTGGTGGTGACGATGTTTAACTTGCCATTTGAATTGCCGTCTGTCTCCGTTGCGCACGCGCTGAGGAGTAGTGCAAACACAAGAACTGCTAAAACGGTTTTCTTCATGATTCTTTCTCCAATTATCTGAGGTTGGGAAATAAACTTCCCGAGTGTTTGATGTAGTTGCGGTACTCGTCACCGAACTGTTCGATGAGTATTTTCTCTTCTTCGGGCACACGAATAACGATGACTGAAATAATGATGGCGATTCCGCAAAAGCCGATGAACCAGTTCGAGGTCAGGAGGAGAACCGCGATTTGCATCAGCAGGAATGCCGCGTAAATGGGATGGCGCGTTCTGGCATAGGGTCCTTCGGTCACCAACGCAGGGACTTTCAGTAAACGCAGCGCAGGATCGAAGTCCCTGCCGAGTTTTTGGCTGAGGGTTTTGTGGCTCCAGGCATTGATGAACACGGCGATCAAACCGAGTCCAAGCCCTGCCCAGCGAGCCCAGAGGGGCAGGGACAACGTCGACCACTCCATGAAACGCGGCGCGAACGTCCACACCAGCACACCAAGGTAGAACGGGATGCCGAAAATGGTACGGAGTTTCAGCAAGAGCGGGACTTCGCTTTCGTTGTGCATTTTCATGCGTGCGGCTTTGTCTTCTTTGCCCGTCTTTGCCTTTTTTGAATAAGCGCTCATGACATAGGCAAAGCTAAAGAAGACGATAAAGAATGTGATTTTGAAAAGGATTTCGATTGGCATGGTAATACTCCCGCAGGTCACGCTTCAAGCGTGACCTGCAAATATTATTTCAATAATTTCGGCAAAAACCTGCCTGTCTGCTTCATGTACTCGCTATACTCATCACCGAACTTTTCGATGAGATTGGCTTCCTCCTTCGGCGTGCGGATCGCCATGACGATGAACGCCAGGGTGCCGAGCAGGATGATGAACCAATTGTCCGCCATCATGCCAAACGAGATGAACAAGGATGACCCGATCGTGTACAGCGGATGTCGTACATAGCGGTAAATTCCATTGGTGACAAGTTTGTGTTCCCTGCGCGTGGCGCTGACGGGCGTGATGCCGCTTCCAATGCTGCTGAACAGCTCGTAGATGCCAGCCACACAAAGAACGCCGATCCCAATTCCCAGCCAGCGGACGGTTTCGGGCAGTCCGATCTTCGACCACGCCATCCACGCGGGATTGATCAGATACACAAACGGGCTCAGCCACAGCATCAACCCGCCAATGCGGATGATTGTCATCAGGACGTTGCCGTCCGCTTTGCGGGAGAGTCTTTCGCCCGACTCTTTATCCGCTTTGATGCGGTAGTAACTGGAGATTGCCATGCCGGTGATCAAGATCCCAGCAGCGATTATTCTAAAAATTGTTTCGTTCATATCGGTAAAGCCTTTCTTTTGATAAAGTTTATTCTGCGATTTCTACAAAAATTTTCGTTGTGATGTTCAAGCCGAGTACGTTGACCTTCCTGCCAACTTTCACCGTTAAATTATTGTCAAACGCGGAGTGCTCGATCACTTCGATCTGAACGCCCGGAGTGAGTCTCAAGTCATCAAGATGCCGAAGCAGGCTTGGGTCCTGGGCGACGACGCGTTGAATGGTGCCGGTCTGGTTTGGTCGCAGGGCTGAGAGCGGAGTCGAATCTTCCACCGGCATTTTTAAGTCTTCGGTGGGGATGAGTTCACCATGCGGATCGCGGGTCGGATGCCCAAGTGCCGCGGCGATGCGCTGCTCGAAATCCTCCGAGATGAAGTGCTCCAGACGTTCCGCCTCTTCATGGACTTCGTCCCATGAATATCCAAGCGTTTGCACCAGCCAGGTCTCGAGCAGGCGGTGATGGCGGATGACCTCGAGTGCGGCGCGTTTTCCCGCCGCGGTCAGCGTGACGCCTTGATGCTTCTGATATTCGACCATTGCAGGTTTTGCCGAAGCGAGTTTCTTGATCATGCCGGTGACGGATGGCGCGCTGATCTTAAGTTCGCGCGCGAGGTCGTTGGTGCTTGCGGGTGAGCCGTCTTCCGTAAGTTCATAGATGCGCTTCAGGTAGTCTTGAACGGATTTGGTAATTCGTTTCGCCATGATGGTTTCTCATTTTGGCGGGAAATTCAAAAGCAGGATACGCCAAACGCGCCGTGCCGTCTGGTATGTTCATCCAGTGTTCCCAAGATATTTAGTCTTAACTAAAAATATTTTAGCCTTGACTAAAATATTTGTCAAGGGGGAAATTGACGTACAATATGCGCATGTCCCTCTTTTCTGAAATCTCCGAACAACCTGAACGGATCGAAAATCTGCTTGCATCGCAGCGAAAATCTGTCGAACAGATCGCAGGGGAGATCCGGAAGCGCGATATCCGTTATGTGTTCCTTGCGGCGCGCGGCACATCCGATAATGCGGGCAGGTATGCGAATTATCTGCTCGGCGCGATGAACGGACTTCCGCTTGCGCTGGCGACACCATCTCTGTTCACGTTTTACAAGCGCCCTCCGAACCTGAAGGACGCATTGGTGATCGGCATTTCACAATCGGGAAAATCGCCGGATATTGTCAGCGTACTGGAGGAGGGCAAAAGACGGGGATGTCTGACACTGTCCATTACGAACGAACCCCGTTCGCCTCTTGCGCGGACCTCGGACTTTGTTCTTGATATTCAGGCTGGTCATGAGCGGGCGGTGGCTGCCACAAAGACCTACACCACTCAGTTGATGTCCATAGCAATGTTGTCTGCGGCATTGGGCGGCACCAAGGGATCATGGGATGAACTGCACGACGTGCCGCGCTGGATGAAGTCTGTGCTTAAGCAAAACTCGTTTGTGGAAACCGCGGCGCAGCGTTACCGCTATATCGATCAGACCGTGGTTCTCGGGCGCGGTTATAACTACTCGACCGCTTTTGAGTGGGCGCTCAAATTAAAGGAACTGACGTATATCATCGCCGAGCCGTATTCTTCCGCCGATTTTGCACATGGACCGATCGCAATGATGGAGAGCGGGTACCCCGTCTTTGCGGTGGCGCCAAGGGGTAAAGTATTCAACTCCATGCTGGAGATGCTAAAACGCCTGCGCTCGGACATTTCTGCCGAACTGGTCGTCATATCCAATGACAGACGAGCGCTCAAATTGGCACAGGTTCCGCTGTCGGTTCCTGTGGATGTCCCTGAGTGGCTTTCGCCGTTGATCTGCATCCTGCCTGCGCAGTTGTTTGCCTATCACCTCACCCGTGCAAAGGGTTATGATACTGAAACACCGCGCAGCATCCGCAAGGTGACAGAGACAAAATGACGTCGGCATTTCTTAAAAAATATCCTGTATCCCTGTTTTAACGGGATAATGCAGCCAACCAAAAACTGGAGGTCTCATGCGCGTCTGTATTCTCTCTGATGAAGAAATCGAGGATTTTAATCCTGCCCCTTTTATGGACGGCTACGAGTGGGAAATGGTGACCATGCTCGCGCCTGTAAAGGAAAATATCCGTGCGCTGGCGGAGAGCGGAAAATACGATATTTTCCTCAACATCTGTGAAGGTTATGAATTCGAGGACATGGAAGATGAGGAGTGGGGCTACCATGGCATCGAAGTCGTTCAGGCGTTGGAGGAGTTGAACCTGCTGTTCACGGGTGCGGAGTCGCGATGCTTCGACCCGACACGGGAGGAGATGCAGGCGGTGGCGGACGCGAATGGGATCGGATTTGCAAAGGGCTATCAGGTTCGGAGCGCGGAAGAGGCGCGCGGTCTCGTTTCCAGTTTGCGGTATCCCATCATGGTCAAACATCCAAAGAGTTATGGCAGCACAGGCATGTTCAAGGAATCTCGCGCGGATACGCTGGAACAGGTCTTGAAGCAGGTCGAACGCGTCTGTTCGGAGTTTGGCGCGGCGCGCATGGAGGAGTTTATTGTTGGGAAGGAATACAACGTACTCGTGGCGGATAACTCCGGCGACCTAT
>CAYPHR010000155.1:0-7362 GCA_964410375.1 uncultured Anaerolinea sp.
CCCTGACGCTTGCCTACAACCCCGCAAACTCAAACCTTGCCATCGGCTTTCAGGGCAGGTCCATTCTGTGGGATACGGTCAATGACAAAGAGATCGCCGTGCTCGGGCAAAACGGCGAGATCCGTTCCCTGCTTTTCAACCAGACTGGCGCTCTGCTGGCAACTGCCAGCCTGAACGGCAGCATTTTCATCTGGGATATGAATTCCCTGGATCCATCCAACCCGGAACCCGTATACCAATTCCAGCAAGGGACCCGAATTGAGATCACGGCGTTGGATTTCAGCCCCAGCCTGCCCTGGCTCGCGTCCGCCGGCAGTGATGGATTCGTGTACCTTTGGGATCTGGAAACAGGTCAGGAAGTGACGCGTCTCCCGCACGGAGACAAAGTATCGGGCGTCAGTTTTTCGCCGGGCAGTAATCTGCTGGCAACCGTATCCCGCAAAACCGTCCAATTTTGGGATTTGGATATGCTCACGCCCATCAGCCGCGACCAGTTGCAGGAAGCCGCCTGCGCCCGGCTGGCTAGGAATTCCAAAACCAGCAAATGGATTTCCTTTTTCCCGAACGAAGAGTACAAGCTCTTATGCCCGGATCTTCCCTAGAAAGATTTCTTGAGGAGTGTTAATCATGGAAAAGCAGCAGAACGTCACCCCCATCCTTGAAGTCGCATGGTCAAAATTTGCCCAGCTCGATGCCGCTTCGGTAAAACGCAGCCAGTCGTTCATGAAGCTGCGGCAGTGGATCGCAGTTTTCGGCGTGCTGGCAACCTTGTTCGCCATCTTTACGGCAATCTATCCGGAAAACTTTCCGGAAATCTTCGGTCTCGTGCTGCGAGTGCTGTTGATCCTTGCCCCCATAACAGCCTCCGTGCTTGCGGCATACACGAACAAATTCTATTCGTCTGGAGACTGGCTGATCGCCAGAGCCGGGGCGGAAGAAACGCTAAAAGACATCTATGTCTATCGGACGATCCTGCAGAACGACCCGTCCCGCCGCATCTGGCTCGAAGAGAGGACAGGCGAGATCCAACGTTCCGTGTACCGCGGCATGAACGGCGAACTGGTGATGGAACCATACAAGGGACCGCTTCCTCCTCCGCCGAGATTTGATCCCAAGTACCCGAACTGTGACCCCGGTTTCAACGACCTCACGGGTGAGGAGTATTTTAATTATCGTCTTCAAAACGAATTGAACTGGCATATAAAGAAGATCAACCAGCTGCAAAAACAGCGCGTCCGTCTGCAAGTGCTTATTCTTGGCTCGGGTGCGGCAGGCGCTTTCATTGCCGCGCTGGGCGCAGTGGATAACAGCATTTCCATCTGGGTTGCGCTAACCGCATCCCTGACAACCACTTTTCTGGGGTGGGAACAGCTGAAAAATCTGGATGTGGTCGTGCGGAACTACAGCAAGGTCATTCTGGAATTGAACATCATCTCCGACCATTGGAAAAATCTGGAGGGCGAGGAACGCACCCAGACCGAATTCTACAAAATGGTCGAAGCCACCGAAGACATCCTGTGGAGCCGTAATGTGGAATATATCAAAGCCATGCAGGAGGCGTTGAAAGAATCCAACCTGGAGAAGGAAGCCAGCCTGATCAACCGTGTGATCGCCGAACAGCGCGAAGCAGACCAACGCCTTAAACAGTCGATGGAAGATTCCCTGATCGAACACACGAACAAGATCCTCGATGCTTCCACGACCAAATTGGGGGAAACCTTCGAGCAGTCGCTTGGCACGCTGGCGGAAGAGGCATCCTCGGATGTGGTGCAGGCGGAACTCGCCGCCATGAAGGCTGCCGTACAGAGAATGGCAGAAAAGTTCGGCTTGGTTTCCTCGCTGAACGAGATCAGCGAGGAGTATGAAGATGTCGAGATCAACGCCGACACCCCGCGCGGCGTCTTGAACGATATTCTCGCACGCTACCCAAAAACAGAAGAAGTAAAGGGATAGAGAGGAAACCCATGACAGAATCAAATGGAACCCCTCCCACAGATCTGACATCCGCTGCCGAGGTGAAACCTGCCGATATCACAGAGACCAGCCCCGAGCAAGTCCGCGAGGCGGATGAGGTAAAGAAAGAGATCGTCGAAAAACTATCCAGAGAATTCAGACCTTTGCATCCGGAAGTACGTCCGCACGCGTTCGTCGTCATGCCGTTCGGGAAAAAGAAGGGAACCGACGGCCAGCCGTTCGACTTCAACGAAATTTATAAAACGTTGATAAAGCCTGCACTGGAAGAGGCAGGCTTTGAGCCGTTCCGCGCCGATGAGGAGACTGCTTCCGGCGACATCCTGACGGATATGTTCCAGGAACTCCTGCTGGCAGACATGGTGCTGTGCGATCTGAGCATCGACAACGCCAATGCCTTTTATGAGCTCGGCATCCGCCATGCGCTGCGCAAACGCGGTGTGGCTCACATCCAGGCGGGACGCGCCTACATGCCGTTCGATATTTTCAACGTTCGCACGCTTCCTTATCACATCACCGAGCAGGGCGTGCCGGATCCAAAATTCATCCGCGCCGACATTACCGCCATCTCGCGCCTTGTCAAGGATACCTGGGCTTCGAACCGCGATGCGATCCACAGCCCGATCTACAATCTGCTTTCGGGGTTGAAGGAGCCGGAAAGAAAAAGCCTGCAAACCCCGCTTGCCACAGGGTTCTGGCGCGAGTACAACGAGTGGAAGGAAAAAGTAACAATTGCCCAGCGGCAAAAACACATCGGCGACATTCTTTTGTTGACGGAGGAGATCTCGAATCCGCTCATTCGCGAAGAGGCGGTCAGTGATGTCGGACGCGCGCTCGCAAATCTGGGGCGCAACGAACTGGCGCTTGCGCAATACCGCAAAGGGCTGGAAGTCAATTCATCCAATCTGGAGTTTCGGCGCGAGGAAGCGTTCCATCTGAACCGCGTTGGGCGGGTGGACGAAGCCATTGTCAAGATCGAAAGTCTGCTGCACGACTTTCCCAATGACAGCAAGTCGATCACCTATCTGGGACGCATCTACAAGGAAATGTGGGCGGGTTCGTGGAAGAATGTCCGTGATAAAGCCAAGCGCATGCAAAAGGCATTCGACTCGTATCACTGGCTGATCAAGTCCGCGGATATTTATATGAAGGGCTACCGGATCGACTTGAATGATTACTATCCCGGCATCAACGCCCTGACCCTGGCAATGCTCGCCGTCCATCTGGCGGATAAATTCGATAACAAAAAATCACCAGACCCGGATATTGCCCGCATCAAAAAGGTTCTGCCGGAATTACAGAATACGCTCATATTCGGACTGGACAGCCGGATACAGATCGACGGCGAAAAGACCGATTACTGGACATTGATCTCGCTGGCGGAACTGAGGCTGCTCGTTGCAGATAACATCGCCGATATCGTGCGCGCCTATCGAAAAGCGATTACAGCATCGCGGCGCAACTTCTTCTTTCTCAACTCAACGCTTGGTCAATTGGAGATCCTTCAGGCGCTCGATTTTCGACCCGAGTTTGTGGCAACCGCCATCCAACTGGTCGAGGAGGAGATCGCAAGGGTCGCCAGCGGTGATGTGGATGGGGCATCCGTTAGCCGGAAATCCTCGCGGACAAAACCAGCCCCCGGGAGATCTTTCCTTTTCAGCGGCTATATGATCGACCACTCCGGAAAGCAAAAACGCACGTTCCCGCTGGACAAGGAAGATGAAGTACGCAATGACATCCGCAGGACTCTGGAGAAATTCAAACCGACTCCCGCAGACAGGGTATATATGGCGGGTCTTTCCGCGGGCAGCGAGATCCTGTTTGCAGAAGTCTGCGTGGAGCTGGGGTTGAAGGTCAAGGTATTCCTGCCATTCCCTGATTCATCCTATGTTCGGGATCACGTTTCGCCAGCCGGGGAGTCATGGGTGGACAGGTTCTATAAGGTCCGCAACAATCCGCTGGTGAACGGCATCCACCAGATCGAGCATGTGGGTCTGCCAAAACCCGGTGATGATCCCCATGAGCGCAACAACCGTTGGGCGCTCTACGCTGCGCTGGGACGCGCCGGCATCAGCAATGTGCGTCTTCTGGCTGTGTGGAATGAGACCGGAGGCGATCCCAAAGATCATGACGCGCAACTGGTACGTCATATGATCGAACTCACACGCGACATGGGCGGCGTGGTCGATATCATCAACCCGTCGAAATACATCCACAGCGTGATCGACAACGCGCTGGATCAACTCATCCAGGACGCATCTTCATCCGCAAAGAAACCAACCCTTCTCGCGCCGCCAAGAAGACCGAAAGTGGAGAAAAAGTAAACAAAAAAAGCCCTTTCGACCATCTGGTCGAAAGGGCTGATCGTGCACGCTATTCAACAAGCCTCATAACCGCTTTAACCTTCTCGTTCGGATACGCCCATATTTCACCTTTAATCCCTTTTGCAAGAAAAAAATCGCCCGCCCGCACCGTTTCAGCTCCCTCAAGGGTTTGGACCGTCACCAATTGGTCTTCATCACCGTTGGTCAGATCAGTCAACGGAACCAGCAGAGTGATCGCGCGTTTGATGCACAAACCGGGTCCTATCACCATGTAGGTCTTGTCGAAAATATCGGCATCCACGGGCCACTCATCGTCCGGCGCGCTCAACTCACTGACCAGCATATCCCCTTTCTTGGCGGTCAGCACAGCGCCCCACGGTGTCTTGACCTGCACGGTTTGAGGCTCGCCTGGAGCGGGGATAAACGGTCGCACGCGCCGCTGAGTGAAGCCCCGGTAAGGCTTGAAATTCAATTTTTCAAGGATCGGGTCATCGGATGTGATTACAATTGGATCACTCAAGGCAGTCTCCTCACAACGGTAGTGCCTTGATTCTAATATAAAAAGCCCCGTCCCGGAGAGTGCAAATGCGTTCCATACACAAACTCATTGTCATCGTCGGCGCAAGCGGAGTGGGTAAAACCACACTCGCACACGCCCTTTGCCGGCAACACGATTTCGCAACCGCGTTCGAACAGCACGAGCAACGTCCCTTTCAAGCGCTCTTCAAGCAGGATAAAAAATACGCGCTCGCCAACCAACTGGATTATCTCATCTACCGCGCCGAACAGGAACGGAACTTGCGCATGGAGGAGAAACCGGCATTGATGGATGGCGGAGTTGACCTCGACTTTTACGGCTTCACCCGCCTCTTCCACACCCGCGGCTTGCTCGGTGACCCCGAATTTGACCTGTGCCGCCGCTTCCATGCCCTAACCCGCAGCCTGCTGCCCCCGCCAGACCTGATCATTGCCCTGCACGCCGACTCCCAAACCGTCCGCGAAAGATTGGCTTCGAGAAACAGGATCAATATCGCGTCCAGTGAAGATGCGGAACTGCTGGATGCGTATGTCAATGAGTGGCTGGACACCATCCCAAAAGAAAATATCCTGCGGCTGGACGTCTCCAACGAACGCATGGACTATCCCATCAGCATCCCGATCATTCTTGATAAAATAAACAAATGATCCATCTGCGTTCCGTCCAAAAAAGAGAGATGCGCGAAACGGACGACTTTCCGTTCAACGTGCCCATCATCCAGGCTTTGCAGGAGATCAGCTTTCAAGCGCCGGTGACGTTCTTCGTCGGCGAGAATGGTTCCGGGAAATCCACGCTAATGGAAGCGATCGCCTGCGCAATCGGATCGGTCACGGTCGGCAGTGAAAGCGTGAAAACCGACCCGACGCTGGCACACATGCGGAAACTGGCAGACCATCTGCGCCTGACATGGAGCAAACGAACGCATAAAGGGTTCTTTCTGCGCGCCGAGGATTTCTTTGGATACGCAAAACAGATCGCAAAAACACGCCATGAACTTGAACAGGAGTTGAACAACGTGGACAGGGAATATGCGGGGCGCTCGAAATATGCAAAGGACCTGGCAAAAATGCCGCATAGAAACGAGATCGGCGCCTTGCAGCGCCGCTACGGAGACGGCTTGGATGTGCGTTCGCACGGGGAGAGCTTTCTTGGTCTGTTCCAATCGCGCTTTGTGCCGGGCGGTTTGTACCTGCTGGATGAACCCGAAGCGCCGCTCTCGCCATTGCGCCAGCTATCCTTTCTCTCGATGCTCAAGCAAATGACGGCGGAAGATGCACAATTCATTATCGCCACGCATTCCCCGATCATTCTGGCATTCCCCGAGGCGCAGATCATGAGTTTTAATGACGGCACGATCAAAAACATTCCCTATGATGAGCTGGAGCATGTCACATTGACAAGGGCATTCCTGAACGACCCGCAATCCTATATGAGGCATTTATGATTCACAAAACAAGAGGCGGAAGAGGCGGGAAGGTCCATTATTGGGCGGCAGGAGATGGCGAAGAATGCATCATGTTCACACATGGCGCAACCATGGATCACGGGATGTTCCATGAACAGGTGGAATATTTTTCCAAGAGCTACAAGGTGATCACCTGGGATGTCCCTGCCCATGGGCTTTCAAGACCGTACGAAGGGTTCTCCTTGCAAGATAGTGCGGATGAATTAATTGAAATTTTGAACGATGAGGGGATCACGAAAGCTCATCTTGTCGGGCAATCCATGGGTGGATATATCGTACAGATCGCTGCGCTTCGGCACCCTGACAGGATCCTGACACTCACATCCCTGGGTTCATCCCCCATTCAGCCGTCCTATTACTCCGCAATGGATAACTGGCTGCTGTCCATCACGCCGCCGTTATTGATGCTGTATCCTTACAATTATTTGATCAAAACCATTGCCAAACAGATCGCGCTCCGCAAGTCGGCACAGGAATATGCAATACAAACGCTTGCCGGGCTGACAAAGCGGGAGATCGCCGCCATTATGGAAAAGGTCTACACCGGCGTACAAGAGTACAAGGAGGATTTCCGCCTGCCTCTTCCCATTCTGATCGTGTGCGGAGACGCAGACCGCTCGGGAAAAGTGCGGGCATACAGCAATCAATGGGCGGAACGGGAGAATAGGGAATTATTCATTGTCCCTAACGCCGCGCACAACGCGAACATGGACAATCCGGAAGGATTCAACGAAATTCTCACACGCTTTTTGGAAAAGACGCGGAAGTAAATGGAAAACTTTGATGAATTAAAACATCACACCAGCGGCGCACCGAAGTATAAACTTTCGGGAACGAATGTATTCGTTTCCCCCGGCGGATTTCATTACATTGACCATCTCGACCCTGTGGAGAATATCTCCCCCATCATCGATGGGAGCGGATTGACGGATGAAGAAATCGCATATATCGAAAAATCCCTGCAATCGAACCCCGAACGGATCGAGCATCAAGTGGAGTCTGTGCTGAGGCACGGCGACATCGCGGGCAAACGCGTGCTGGACATCGGATGCGGCGGCGGTCTG
>CAYPHR010000156.1:0-7260 GCA_964410375.1 uncultured Anaerolinea sp.
ATCTGGTCTCGAGCATGATGGCTGGAAGCAGGGATCTATTTGGCTGGGGATCTGCCTCCTGGCTGTTCATCCCCTTTGGGCTATGGGCAGCGCGGCGGAATCGTTCCGTAGAACTTCTTATCGGAGTCCCCGCCGGGTTGATCGTGATCTACACAGCTTATTGGGTCAGCCCCAACCTTTATGGACCGCGTTACTATTATGAAGGCATAACACTGGCATGTTTACTGACATCCGGCGGAATTTTGTGGTTGTCAGACCGGTGTAAAAGATCAAGACTTCCAAATGCGACAGTGCCGGTCCTGGCAATTCTCCTAGTTTCCTACAATCTACTCGGTTATCTGCCCGCCCGAATGGACACAATGCGGAATTTATACGCAATTAATCGGGACCAATTATCACCGTTCCTAACGGATGAAGCCGCGTCCCTGACGCCTGCTTTGGTTATTGTTCACGCGCAGGAATGGACCGAATGCGCAGGGTTGCTCCCTCTTCAGAATCCCTGGCTAAACACGCCATTTATCTTTGCCTGCGATATGGATAATTCGTCCGAAACGATCCGGCAGGAGGAATTTCCTGAACGAAAGTTGGTCCACTATTACCCAGATACGAGGGAAATTTTACTGACCGCAAAAGAATAGGAAGTTCACACTTCTAAAATCAAGATCGTTTTGCGGTCATGCACATGGTTATAAGACGGAACTAGACCGCAAGAGCGGTTCTGGATACAATCCCATTTACCCACCTAAAGAAGGAATATTTAATGAGCTCTTTATACTACACCGACTATCTCGAACTCGACAAAATTCTCGGCAGCCAGCATCCCAAAAGCGATTTGAAAACCGATGAAATGCTGTTCATCATCATCCACCAAGCCTACGAACTGTGGTTCAAGATGGTCATCCACGAACTGGACCGGGTGCGGGAGATCTTCTCACAGGACAACATCAACGACAACGCGGGCGAGATGAGCATCGCCGTCAACAAGTTGAAGCGGGTGACGAAGATATTTGAAGTCATCAACCAGCAGGTCAATATTCTCGAAACGATGACACCGATGGACTTCCTTGAATTCCGCGACCTGCTTGTGCCGTCTTCGGGGTTCCAGAGCCTGCAATTCCGCATCATCGAAGCGAAGTTGGGGCTTAAGATGGAACAACGCTACAAGGCGAATTATTACAAGAACACCCGTCCGGGTGGATTCAACCAACAGGATTACGAAGCAATCAACAGCGTAGAGTCGGATGCGACGTTGAAGGGGCTGATCATCAAATGGGCGGAGCGGACTCCCTTCTTCGATGAGTCGTTGTGGCGGGATTTCCAATCCCAATTCCCTGTGGAAGAGGGCGAACAAAAATTCTGGAGCGACTACAAGCAAATTTACAAGAACAGCCTTTCAGGTTCGGTGGAGTTGCGCCAGTTCGACGAGTTGGAGCGCATCTTTTACAAGGAAGGTCTGGGCGAGTTTTCGGTCGGCGCGATGCGGGCAGTGCTGTTCATCATGCTCTACCGCAATCTGCCGATCTTCCAACAGCCGTTCGACCTGCTCTCCACACTTATCGACATTGACGAACTGCTTTCGCAGTTCCGTTACAAGCACATGCTGATGGCGCGGCGGATGATCGGGATGCGTTCCGGCACGGGCGGTACAAGCGGGGCGGGTTACCTTGAAGGCGCGCTGCGCCAGCATTACATCTTCAAGGAGTTGACTGAAGTCTCCACTTTCCTGATCGAACGCAGCCACCTACCCAGTTTGCCAAAGAGTGTAAAGGAAAAGACAAGTTTCAATGTGTAAAAGAAAACCGCTTCCGAAAAACGGAAGCGGTTTTCTTTTCTGAAGCACTATATCTACTTTGTATATTGCGGGAGTGCATCCAGCGATTTCAGGTACATATAGATCGCCTGCAATTCATGGTCGTAGAATTTGGCGTAATCCTTCCACGGCATTAAGGAGGGATTCATTCCATATCCATCAGGCTTTATCCCTGTCCGGATCGTATTGATAAAATCTTCCTCCGTCCAATTTGCGAGGCTGCCACCGGGTGTAATATTTGGGGATATGACTGGTATGGTCGGGTCGGGGAAGGGACCGCCGTTCAAGTTTGGTCCGTGGCACAGGCGGCAGTCATGTGTATTGACCATGTACTCGCCATAGGCAATGCTCGCTTCCGCTGCGGGCGCGGTCACATTGGTGGAATGACTCACCGACTCAACAGGAAGATCGCCGAGCATGCCCGTCGTCAGCAGGATCTTCGCGACAGGTGAAAACCGCTCCCCTTTCAATTCGCGATCCACGGGCGGCAAGGTTCGAATGTATGCGATGATCGCGCCCAGTTCTTCATTGCTCAGGTACGCAGTTGAAGCCACCGCTGGCATGAAGATCGGCTTGCCCTGCGAGTCGATGCCGTGGCGAATGGCACTTACATAATCTTCGTCGGTATAGGTGGCACCCACACCGCCCTTGCCGCTGGTCAGGTTGGCAGAGTCAATGATGCCAAGCGGGGGCGAGTTGAACCAGTTCTCAATGCCGCCCAGGTCTTCTCCATGACAGCCTGCGCATAGCGACTCCACACGGTGCTTGCCGAGTTCCAGACTGGCTTCGTCGGTGGGCAAAACGATGTTCGAAGGCGGGAACTCATACGTCTTGTTGAGGCGGGCATTCCCCATTAGGAACATCACCGTCCCTGCAACGAGCAGCAAGCCGATCAATGACCCCAATACAATTCCGATCCATTTCAATATTTTTTTCATTACCTTTAAATTCTCCTTTGGCGAAAAATAATTTTAGCGACTAGAACATATTACATAATTTCACATAAGATTTCAACTAACACATCATTTCATTTTTCAAGATGTTATGTAACCCATACTACCTAAAAGCGTCCTTGACAAAAAGTAAAGTTTTCTTTACAATACAAAAAGTCAAGTAAACTTTACATGTCAAGGAGAAAACTATGAACAAGAACACAGCCATCGCACTTGGAATCGCCATCGGCGCGGCAATTGGAGCGGCAACCGGCGACATGGCGGTATGGGTTGGCATCGGCGCGGCGCTTGGGCTTGCAATGGGTAATATCAACTGCAATCTAAAGAAAGAAAGCGGGGAATAATCCATGAACCAGAAACAAGTCATGAGCCGTTATGGCAGGGAACTAGCGTTTGCTTCGATCGCCTATGCTGCTCTATTGGTTGCGAGCATTATCACTCTGCAGCGCTTCGAACTCTCGAAAGCCCTGCAAGTGATCGTCACCCTGCTGCCCGCCATCCCCACCGCCTTTGTCATCATCGCCATCATGCGCATGTTGATCAGCAGCGACGAACTCCAACAGCGCATCCAACTCTACGCCACCTCTTTTTCCGCCGCGTTGACGGGATTCATCACCTTTAGTTACGGCTTTCTCGAAAATGTCGGCTTCCCGAAATTCTCCACCTTTCTGGTCTTCCCAATGCTGATCGCATTCTGGGGAATCAGCCTTGGATACTTTTCAAGGAAATACCAATGAAGAACCGGCTCAAAGTCCTGCGCGCCGAACGGGATTGGTCCCAGGCGGATCTGGCGGAGAAATTGGATGTCTCTCGGCAAACGGTCAACGCGATAGAGACCGGCAAGTACGATCCCAGCCTGCCGCTGGCGTTCAAGATCGCGGAGTTGTTCGGGATGAAGATCGAGGAGATCTTCATCCCGGAAAAGGAGTAACTGATACAATGATGTAAACCAAAAGGAACCGCATCATGCAAAATCCGCCCATTCCTGCCACGCCGGACGAGAACAAGGACATCATCGCGTCCTTGCTCCTGCGGCTGTTCCTGAGCGCGGACATTGTCTTCATCGTGCTTCATATCCTTTATAAAACGTACATCCTGAACAGTTCCTACTTTTCGCTCAAAAGAGACCTCGGGTATGCGGAATTTTTTCAGTACACAAAATTCCTGTGGGTCATCATCCTGCTGATCTATATCATCAGAAAAACGGGCGTATGGCAATACATCTCATGGCTGGCGGTCTTTACCTATTTCCTCGCGGATGATGCCTTCCAATTGCACGAGAACATTGGCATGAGTATCGCCGGCAATCTCGATTTCGTCGCGCCATTCAATTTGAGATTGCAGGATATCGGGGAGTTGACCGTCTTTGCCATTGCAGGCATGGTGTTGGCAGTTTTATTAGCCTTGACGTATTGGAAAGGTTCGCAAACGTTTAGAAACATCACCATCGACCTGCTGATCCTGACAGCGATCCTTGCGTTCTTCGGGATCTTCGTCGACGCAGCCGAGATCGGGGTTGACCTCGGGTTGTTTATCAAGGAAACGCTCGGGCTGATCGACGACGGCGGGGAATTGATCGTCGTCAGCGTGATGCTGTGGTATGTATTTCGGCTTGCCATCCATAATGGACAGACCGACGATTTCCTGTATATGCATCTGCCGGGATTGTCAAAACGAAAACGGACATAACGCTCACCCTCCGCTCCAGCCTGTTGACACAACCGAAAGCGGGGTACTTATCCCAAAACTACTCTCAATAAACGAACGGTCTGCACTAACGAAGTGAACGCCATCGCTGATACAATGGAACCATTCCCGCATGGCGTACCGAGGACGATCATCGCCGCGCTGGTGCTCCTGCTTATTTTCCCGTTCCAGCAAAGGAGATTCCCATACTCTCGAACACTTCACGCCTGCTCACGTACCTTTGCGCCCTGCTTTATGGCATCCTCGGCACATTGCTTTACTTTTTTCCTGAAACACTCGCCCCGGTCTTCGCTTGGAAGGTGACCGCCTTTATGACCATAACCATCGGCGGCTGGTGTCTCGGTAATGCCTGGCTGGCGTACATCACCGCCCGCCGCTGGGAGTGGAGTTTGGTGCGCACATCCCTGCTATATTTGTGGCTGTTCGGAATCGGGGAATTGATCGTGTTGTTCGCCTTCCGTGACAGGCTCGTTCTACAGCATCCCATTGCGTGGCTGTATCTCATCACGCTCATCGTCAATGTGCTTGCCGCCGCCGTCGGCATCATGGATTACCTGCGCATCCGCCCGGCAAGCACCCCAAACGGCATAATACTCACCAGTGTACAAAAACTCCCTGCCGCAGCATTTCTCGTCTTCGTCGGCTTCCTCGGCATCTACGGATTAATCGCGCAGATCGGCAATGTCGGCACAAATGGCGGGATCTTTCCAGAGATAATGTCTCTCTTTACCCTGCGGAGTTTCGGCGTTTTCTATCTCTCCCTTGCGCTGGCAGTCGTGCCTTTCTTCTGGAGCATCGGTCACAAAACCGTTCTGCATCATTCCTACGCCGCCTACGGACTGATCGTCTTCATCACCATCGCCGCGCTCGTGCATCTCCCGCTCTTTGACTTTTCCGCGCGCCCCGGCGGGTTGCTTTACTTCGCCGCCTATCTCGGAGTTGGCATTCCACTGGCGTTCGTTTTCCGTACACATGGCACGGGAAATTAACTGACCCATGACCCGCTGGCTCGATCCGCAACCTGTAGACGTTTCGCCTCTCTCGGCACTCAATCTGCCTTCCCTCGTCGCGCAGACTCTCCTCCGACGCGGGATCAGCCGTCCCGAAGATGCCGAAGCGTTTTTGCATCCGGAGAGATCCGCATCTGCGCAATTCCCTGGAATTGAGTCAGCGGTTGACCTCATCAATCTGGCTATACGCAAAAAGGATCATATCTGTGTTTGGGGCGATTTCGACGTGGATGGGCAAACCTCCACCGCCCTGCTCGTCCAGACCCTGCAAGCCCTGAATGCCAACGTCACTTATTACGTCCCTGTGCGCGGACGTGAAAGCCACGGCGTTCACATCGAGTCGCTCAAACCCATCATCGAGAACGGCGCAAAACTTTTGCTGACCTGCGACACGGGCATCACCGCGCACGAAGCGATCGATTATGCCAACTCGCGCGGGCTTGATGTCATCGTCACCGACCATCACGACCTCGGCGAAACCCTGCCCAACGCCAAAGCCATCGTCAACCCGAAATTACTACCCGAAGATCATCTGCTGAAAAATCTTGCTGGCGTTGGTGTTGCCTACAAACTTGCAGAAGCGTTACTCGATATTGGAAATTCGAACATCGAATATCGAATATCGAATATCGAACTACTCGATCTCGTCGCCCTCGGTCTCATCGCCGACGTCGCCCTGCTCCAAAATGAAACCCGCTCGCTCGCCAAACAGGGCATCGAGCAACTCCGCAACACAAACCGTCTCGGTCTGCGTGTGATGGCGGAACTGGCAGGTGCATCGTTCGACGCGCTCACCGAAGAGACCATCGGCTTCACCTTCGCGCCGCGTCTCAATGCGCTCGGTCGCCTCGGCGACGCCAACCCCGCAGTTGAACTGCTCATTACCAACGACTCATCCCGCGCGCGCCTGCTTGCAACCCAGATCGAAGGCTTGAACGCCCAACGTCGTATGCTCACCAAACAAGTCACCGATGCGGCGGAAGCGCAATTGCGCGAAAATCCCGACCTGCTCAGCCAGCCCGCCATCGTGCTCTCGCATCCCAACTGGCCCGGCGGCGTGGTCGGCATCGTCGCCAATCGCCTCGTCGAACGCCATCACAAACCCGCCATCCTCTTCAACGAATCCGACGACGGCATCCTGCGCGGCTCGGCGCGTTCCATCGAAGGTTTGCACATCACCGAAGCCATCGCCGCGCAAAAAGACCTGCTGCTCGGTTTCGGCGGACATCCGATGGCGGCGGGTATGTCGCTCAAAATGGATGACCTGCCCGCCTTCCGCCGCGGACTCGGCAAAGCGATCGAACGCCAGCTGGGCGATATCGTCTTCGAGGAACCGACGCTTCAACTCGACGCCTGGCTTGCCCTCTCCGACCTGAGCCTCGACCTCGCCGACAGTTTGGAACTGCTCGCCCCCTTCGGTGCTGGTAATCCTGAACTAACCCTCGCCACGCGCAACGTGACGCTGAAATCTGTGAAGGAAATAGGAAAGACGAAAGAACATTTACGATTGGTCGTAGAGAACGAAGGCGGAGAAGCGCAAAGCCTGCTGTGGTGGAGCGGAGCGGGCGAAGAACTTCCGCCCACCGACGCCAAATTCGACATCGCCTACTCCCTGCGCGCCACCTCCTATCGCGGGCAGAGACAAGTCAACCTGCAATTCAAGGAATTCCGCATCACCGAAGAAAGACCCATTGAAGTAAAAGAAACAAGGTTGGAGATTCAAGAGTTGAGGCTTAACGTTTTAACGCTAGAACGTTTGAACGTCCAAACGTTGATCTGG
>CAYPHR010000157.1:0-7227 GCA_964410375.1 uncultured Anaerolinea sp.
CGGGAGGCGGAGGCATGTCTTCGTCGACATTATAGGATAGCTCAGGCTCTGCAATCGCGACGGCTGGTTTCACAGCAGGTGTTGAAGTCGGCTTGGGTACAGGGGCAGGTTTCGGCTTGGGGTGCAGCGCATCCGGGCGGCGGGGGGATTGCTCCTCTGTCCGCGCAAGCAGAGGCTTGGGAGTCGCATCCTGTTTGACATAAGGATCATCCGCCGCCACCGTCATCATGATCTCGGTCTTGATCGTATCCACCAAAATCTTGGCAGGCGGATTGCTTTGGTCCACCTTGCCTTCGACGATGATGATCTGCCCGACGGTCATTTGCTCGCGGTAGGTATCCCAGGTTTTGGGGAAGAGTACAAGTTCAATGTTGCCCTGGATGTCTTCCATGGTGACGAAGCCCATCGGCTTGCCTGTTTTGGTGGTGTACGGGCGGACGTTGGTGATCAGCCCTGCCACGCGGACTTTTTCCTCGTGGTTGGCTTCGGAGAGTTGCCCCGAGAAATAACTGACGATATGTGCGAGTTGCGTTTGGAATTCGTTGAGCGGGTGGTCGGAAATATACAGCCCGATAAGTTCACGCTCCCAGTTGAGCATGTCGCGTTTTTCGACGTCCTTGACTTCGGGCAGTTGTATTTCGTCGACAACACCCGTATCCGCGCCAAAGAGACTCATCTGCCCCGCATCCGCCGCGCGGAAGTGGGCACTGCTGATGGCAATGATGCGGTCGAGCGAGGCAAGCAGGGATGCGCGGTTGCCGAACTGGTCGAGCGCGCCGACTTTGATGAGACATTCAAGCGAGCGTTTTCCGACAGTCCGTAAATCCACACGTCGCGCGAAGTCATTCAGGTCGGTGAATTTGTTTTCCTTGCGGGCTTCCGCGATGATTTTTACCGCGCCTTCGCTGACGTTCTTGATCGCGCCCAGCCCAAAGCGGATGCCGGGCTTTCCTTCTATATCCTCAATGGCGAAATCCCATTCGGAGGCGTTGATGTCGGGCGCAAGGACGGGCACTCCCATCGAGCGTGCGTCCGCGACGTAAAGCGCGACTTTTTCGATCTGTCCCGCCGAGGCAGACATCAGCGCCGCCATGTATTCGGCGGGATAATGCGCCTTGAGGTAGGCAGTCTGCACAGCGATCACGCCGTAATCGGCGGCGTGGGATTTGTTAAAGCCGTAGCGCGCGAATTCCTCCCAGTCGGCGTAGATGGCTTCGGCGATGGATTGCTCCATGCCCTTTTCCACCGCGCCTTTGACAAATTTGGCGCGATGCTTTTCGATGTCTTCTTTTTTCTTCTTCGAGATCGCCTTGCGCAGATCGTCCGATTCGGACGGGGTGTAGCCCGCCAGTTCCACGGCGGCGCGCATCAACTGTTCCTGATAGACGGGGATGCCGAAGGTGTCTTCGAATATGGGCTGCATGGCGGGATGACGGTATTCCACCTCCGCTTCGCCGTGCATGCGCGCAATGTAATCGGGGATGAATTGCATCGGTCCCGGGCGGTACAACGCGACCATTGCGATGATGTTGTCGAGGTTCTTCGGCTTCATCTGGACCAGCCAGCGCGTCATGCCGCCACCTTCCACCTGGAACACACCAGCGGTCTGCCCCGCCCCCATTAACTCGAACGACTTGGGATCGTCGATGGGAATATTGCCCAGATCGAATTTTTTTCCGTGACGTTTTTCGATCATGTCACAAGCGCGCGCCATGACGGTCAATGTGATGAGACCGAGGAAGTCCACCTTCAACATGCCCAGCGCATCGAGGATGCCCATTTCGAACTGGGTCACCGATTTGATGGGCGTATCCTCCGAACCGGAGGTCGGGCGGTGCAGCGGGAGATACTCTTGAATGGGCTTGTCCGAGATTACCACGCCTGCCGCATGCGTCCCCGCGTTGCGAACCGTCCCTTCCATTTTCGCGGCAATGTCAATCACCTCGCGTATTTTGGGGTCGGTGTCGTAGATCTGCTTGAACTCCCGAATCGCCAGAGCATCCTCCATCGAAGAGCCTTTGCCGGGCGAGAACGGGACTAGTTTTGCGACCCTATCCACTTCAGGGAGCGGGATTTCCATTACGCGCGCCACATCACGGATCGCGGCTTTCGTTCCCATCGTGCCGAAGGTGATGATCTGCGCAACCTTGTCCGAGCCGTATTTGGCGGCGCAATATTCCAGCATCTCTGAGCGGCGGTCGTCGCGGAAATCCAAATCAATGTCGGGCATGGAGACACGCCCGGGGTTCAGAAAACGTTCGAAAATAAGATCATGCTCGAGCGGGTCCACGATCGTGATGTCGAGCGTGTAGGCGATGATCGAGCCGGCAGCCGAGCCGCGGGCGTTGTACCAAATTCCATTTTCACGGGCGAAGCGGCACAGATCCCACACGATCAGGAAGTAGGCGTCGAATCCCATATCATGGACGACCTTCAACTCGTAATCGAGTCGTTCGCGGACCTTGGGCTTGCTTGCGTCGTCCCCATACTTTTTTCTCGCCCCAGCCTCGCACAACGCGCGCAGGTAGGTGTCAGGCGTCTCCCCGTCGGGGACGGGGAACTCGGGCAGGTGATAATCCTTGAACTTGATCTCGACGTTACAACGTTCCGCAATGAGCAGCGTGTTGGACAATGACTCCGGCACTTCGGCAAAGATGCGGTTCATCTCTTCGGGCGAACGCAGGTAATACGAATCATCGCTCATCCGCATGCGGTTCGTGTCCGAGAGCACGGTCTGCGTTTGCATGGCGAGCAGGATCTCCTGCAAACGTGCGTCATCCTGGTTGATGTAATGGACATCGTTGGTGGCGATGAATTTTGCGGAATAGCGCGCGCCAAGTTCGATCAGTTGTTTGTTCAGGTCGAGAATTTCGGGAATGTTGTGCTGCTGCAGTTCCACGAAGAAACGGTCGGGACCGAAGACTTCGTAATACCAATTCCATTTCTTGACCGCTTCCTCGGGTTGTTCATTGAGCAATGCCCGCGGAATTTCCGCCGACATACAACCGGATGTACAGATCAATCCCTCGGAGTGCGCTGCGAGGAAATCACGGTCGATGCGAGGATAATAATAGAAGCCATCCATCTGTGCGGCGGATGCAATCTTCAACAGGTTCTTATAGCCCGTTTCATTTTCAGCAAGCAGCAGCAGGTGGTAGGATTGACGGTCAAGTTTCGAATCCTTGTCCTTCATGCCGCGTGCCGCCATGTAGGCTTCCAATCCGATGATCGGCTTGATCCCCGCCTCGGTTGCCGCCTTGTAGAAGTCGATCACCCCGAACATGGTGCCGTGGTCGGTGATCGCCACCGCCGGCATGTTCATTTGCTTGACGCGCTGGACCAACTTCTTGATGTTCGAGAAGCCGTCGAGCAGTGAATATTCAGTATGAACGTGTAAGTGGGCGAATGACATGGGCAGAAAAGATTATAGCACGCATGTTCAAGAATCCACTGAACGCCAGGCTTAAAAAATCCGTATTCGGATAAAATACAACCGGTTGTCCCTTGTCATGCGTTCTTGCTGGATCGAAAAGGTACGCACTTCATGCCGCCCATCTCTGTTAGTAAAACCAAGATCATCCCGCCGCGCCGTCGTTCCGAGTTGCTCACCCGCAAACGGCTTCTGGACATGTTGTTCGATGCGCTTGACCGCAAGTTGACTCTCGTCTCTGCGCCTGCCGGGTATGGGAAAACCTCGCTCTTGATCGACCTTGTCCATCAAAGTGAACTTCCAGCCTGCTGGCTGGCTTTGGATGAGTTGGACCGTGAGCCGCAACGGTTCGTTGCATATTTCATCGCCGCGTTGATGGAGCGTTTCCCAAATTTCGGCGTCCAATCAAAAGCGGTTCTGGAGAATATGTCATCCTTTGAGCAGGATACAGAACGCCTGCTGGTCACCTTGTGCAATGAAATATATGAAATGATTCAAGAGCATTTCATCTTTGTGCTGGATGATTTCCACCTGTTGGATGGCGTTCAATCCATTCACAACTTTATTGACCGTTTCATTCAATTAGTGGATGAAAACTGTCATCTTGTAATCTCGTCGCGCGTATTGACAGGTTTGACCGATCTGCCCCTGCTGGTCGCGCGTGAACAGGTCAGCGGTTTAAGTTTTGCCGATCTTGCCTTTCAGCCCCAAGAGTTGCAGGCGCTGCTGGCTCAAAATGACAAACTGCAGATTTCCGATGAAGAAGCCGAGCAACTGATTGCCGACACCGAAGGCTGGATCACGGGATTGCAGTTTTCAGGCAGGGAAAAGTTTCAAAAAGCCTCGATCCACCCGGGAATTGATTCTGGCGCGGGGTTGTTCGATTACCTCGGTCAACAGGTGCTGGATCGTCAGCCGCCGGACCTGCGTCGATTCATCCTGCGTACCGCTTTATTCGAGGAGTTCGACGCGTCCCTCTGTGAAGCGGTTCTGGCTCCGCTTTATCCTGATCCGCAAAATTGGCAGGAGCGGATCAAACTGATCTCCCGCAATAACCTTTTCGCCCTGCCTGTCGGTGCGGATGGCAGGTGGCTGCGATATCATCACCTCTTTCGAGATTTTATTCGGGAATGTTTCAAGCGCGAATTCCCGGCGGAAGCCCAGCCGATCCTGTCTCGTCTGCAGTTGGCGTACGAATCCATGGGCGAGTGGGAGAAGGCTCATCAAATTTGCCGCCAATTGGATGATATGAACGCTCTGGCGGAAATGATCGAGCGCGCAAGCACCTCTATGCTGCAAAACTCTCATCTCACCATGGAATCCTGGCTGAACGAACTGCCGCCGTCCATGCTGCGCAGTCGTCCTGGATTGCTTTCCATTCGCGGGACGATCTCCTACACCAAGGGGGAATTACGCGAAGGCTTGGATCTTCTGAACCAAGCGGATCAGATCTACCGTCAGGAAGGAAACGCTTCCGGTCTCAACCTGAACCTGGTCCGCCGCGCGACGGTGTATCGCCTGCTGGGGGAATATTCTGCGTCCCTGCAAGCTGCGGATGAAGTAATAAAAGCAACCGAAGCAAGCGACGCCATGCAGCTTCTTCATGCTGAAGCCTTGCGCCTAAAGGGACTGGCTTTATACCGATTGGGGAATGCCCGTCAGGCGGTTTCCTTTTTGGAGCGGTCATTGGAACTGCAGCGCCGGCTCAAAAAGTCGAACATTCCTGTACTCTTAATGGAAACCGGCATGGCATACCGTGCCATGGGAAATTGGGATGAAGCCCGCAATGCCTATGAAAAAGCATTGCAGATCTGGAGAAAGGAAGGGAATTTATCCTGGCAGGCGAGTTTGTTGAACAATTTGGGTGGTTTGTACCATATTCAGGGTGAATACGAAAAAGCTGCCATGTCATTTGAAGAAGGCCTGCTTTATGCGCAACGCAGCCGTTCCAGACGGCTTGATGGGTTGCTTTCCATTGGGTTGGGAGACTTGTATACTGAGTTAGAAGATTTTGAGATGGCACGTCAAAACTTTCGTCGTGCATCAGATGTACTGCAAGGCATGGATGACCATTTCCTGTTCAACTCGCTGGCGTTTTCTCGAGCGAATTTGGCGTTATTGCAGAAAGATGTGGTTTCTGCGTTCGCAGCCATTGAGCAGGTAATGAACACAATTCTTTCCGGAGAATCGAAGTATGAGAATGGCTTGCTTGATGTTATCCATGGGCGTATTTCTCTGTTCAAGGGAAATCATCAACAGGCGGTGGAGGAATTCGAGCAGGCTGAGAGAAGGTTTGACGAAGACGGCAGGAACGTGGAATCCGCCGTCGCTCGCGTGTGGCGCGCCGCCGCTTACCATCAGGCTGGAAAGGCTGACAACGTTCTTGAAATTTTCTCGACGCTGTCCGCAGATCGCGGAAAGATTCCAAATACGGTCTTGGTTACCATTATCCAGGCTCGAGAGTGGTTCCATGGTTTTCACGCGCAGAATAAAATCCCTCGCTCAATTCGGGATATTTTTTCACAGGCGGAACGGCTTTCCGGGAAAATACCCGCTATTCGTCGTCAGTTGCGGCGACAGGCGCGCGCGGTTCCCAGCCCGGCTCCTCATCTTACCATTCAGGCTTTGGGGCGGGCGGTGGTAAGCATTGATGGGAGGCAATTGACTCTTTCGGATTGGCAGACCCAGTCGGTGCGGGACTTGTTCTTTTATTTTCTGGCGGCATCCAAACCGCAGACCAAGGAACAGATCGGTGAGACACTTTGGCCCGATGTGTTCGAACCATCCAAATTAAAACTGCGTTTCAAAAACGAGATTTATCGTCTGCGCCGGGCAGTCGGGCAGGATGTAATTCTCTTTCAAGATGTCTTTTACTTTTTCAACCGAAATCTGGATTATGAATATGATGTTGAAGCCTTCGAAGCTTTCCTTGCAAGGGCAAAAGCAGCGGAGAATCCCCAAGACCAGGTCGATTTTTTCAAAAAAGCGGTGGATCTGTTTGCGGGTCCATATCTGGCAGATGTATATTCGGATTGGGCAATGTTCGACCGCGAACGGCTGGGGCGGGCATATCTCGATGCATTGGTGAGTTTGGCGGACCTGTACTTGAAGCACGCCCAGCCGGAAGCGTCCATTTCCATCTGCCAGCGTGCCATTGAATATGATGCTGGCTGTGAAGACGCCTACCAGATCGCTATGCAAGCCTACAACCGGCTGGGAGATGGTGCATCCGTAACCCGCATGTATCAATCCTGCCGGGACGCACTGAATTCGTTGTTTGGCATTCCTCCTTCGAGAGAGACGGAAGAACTTTATCGCCGTTTGGGGAAATAACCCGCTCGGTCGGTTCATGGGATCAGCCTGGCGGGCTGATTTTTTATTTTTTGAAGCCTATTTTGAAGCCTGGGGGCGGGTATCCTACACACATCTTACTAAATTTGACCAGTAAAAAGGATAAAAAATCATGAAAAACACCCTCAATCTCCTCGTTTCATCCACCCTGAAGATCGACCGCCAGCACATCCAACTCCTGTTCGTCGTCCTCACCCTTGCCATGCTGGTGCTTGGTGTCGGCGCTCCAGATGATGGTGGCGGGAACACCATTCGGTGATTCTCTTGGCTGCTGTTGCCGGCGGTTTACTGGCTGGCATTGGCTGGGCGCGCTGGCGGGGAACCTCCTATCAGCCGCCCGCCTTACGGCACACCTGGCTGGTTTTTATCGCCTTTTTGCCTCAATTTGCGATTGTTTATCTCCCGGAAGTCCGTGGACAGATCTCGGATGGGTGGGCGGGGGCGCT
>CAYPHR010000158.1:0-7090 GCA_964410375.1 uncultured Anaerolinea sp.
ACTATCGCACTTTAATGGATATATATTCCGGTGTTATTGGTACGAAGTCAATATTTCCTGACGGCAATATCGTTTAAAGTTTCTGTGCTTGGAAGAATTGCTCATGAATATAATTGGTCTGAAAATCAGTTTAACCGATTATTCGAACGCAATAGGCTTGGTGATGTTGTGGTCGCAGAATGACAAATCTTGTTACATTTGTGCCGCCAACGTCCATATGTTGATGGAAGCGCATGACTCGCCGGGCTTTGCGAGAATAGTCAATGAAGCCGATCTTGTCACTCCCGATGGTGTGCCGTTGGTCTGGATGATGCGCTTGAAAGGACAGCGGAACCAACAACGCGTCTATGGACCGACCCTGATGCTTCACGTGCTTTCGATGGCGGCGCGGGAGAATATTCCGGTCGGGTTTTACGGCGGCGCGCCGCATGTTCTTGATACGCTGGTCGAACGGATGAAGGAACGATTTAACGGATTGAATATCGTTTACTCGTATAGCCCGCCGTTTCGGGAACTAAGCCCGCAGGAAAAAGAAGAGGTTGTGGGAAATATCGACCGGTCCGGCGTGCGCATTCTGTTTGTAGGGCTTGGCTGTCCAAAACAAGAGATATGGATGGCAGAACACCGCGGAAAGGTACGTGCCGTCATGCTTGGCGTCGGAGCGGCGTTCGATTTTCATTCAGGCGTAAAATCGCAAGCCCCATCCTGGATGCAGAGTTTGGGATTGGAGTGGTTGTTTCGGCTGTTGACCGAACCGCGCAGATTGTGGAAGCGCTATCTATATCACAACTCCCGTTTTATATTCCTTGCAATAGCCGACCTGTTGGGTTTTCGTCGGTAAAATCAAATCATGCTGAGAAGATTTTCGGTCAATTTTGCGCTTCTTTCCATATTGGTTGACAGCGTTTTCGTTGCCTTCTCGCTATGGTTGGCGTCATGGATACGCCCTCAATTAAACCAGGTACCCGGAATTGCCCCCATTTCGACGTCCGTGGTTGTGCCTGTATTCCTGTATCTCATTTTTCCGACCATTTGGGTGCTCGTTTATTCCACTGCATCCATTTATGATGGAAGGAAGTATCTGCGGATTATCGATGAGTTTTCCGCATTGACCTTGGGGGTGTTGATCGCATCCGTCTCCTCGGCAGGGGTTTTGTACTTTTCGTACCGCGAAGTTTCGCGCGCTCAATTCGTCGTTTTCGTTCTTCTTGTGTATGCTTTTCATCTGGTGTGGCGGATTTTTGTCCGTTACTATTTTCGGGCGCAGAACGTTTTTTCGGAACAACCGCGTCGCGTGCTGGTCGTGGGCACCGGTTCATTGGGGGAAAAGGTCCGTGAGCAGATGCGGCTTGCCCATGTCCCGAACCTGAAGTTTTTAGGGTTTGTCGATCGTATCAAACAGGAAAAAACTCTGCCGTATTTTCTGGGCGACAGCGATGCCATTGCATCGATCATTGCAAAGCACCGGATATCTGATGTGGTCATCGCGCTGCCTCATTCCGAATATCATCAAATGGGCGAGATCGTTCAGAAGATCGAGCGGCTGCCTGTGCAGGTATGGGTTGCCTTGGGCTTTTTCGATCTGGCATTGTACAAGACCGCGATTGAAGATTTCGCAGGGATACCCATGCTGGATCTGCGCGCTTCTGCAATGGACGATTATCAGCGGATGACGAAACGCGCCTTTGACCTATTTTTCGGTCTTGCCGCGCTGATACCTGCCCTGCCCCTCATGGCATTCTCCGCGCTGGCGGTTTTCCTGGACGATGGCCTGCCCATCCTGTTTCGTCAGAAACGGGCGGGAGAGAACGGGCGTTTTTTTGACATGCTCAAATTCAGGACCATGGTCAGAAATGCCGAGCAGCTGCAGGGCAGGGTTGAGAGGCGCGATGAGAAAGGAAATGTCATTCACAAATCGAAGGGCGATCCCCGCGTGACGCGAGTAGGTCGTTTTTTGCGCCGTTTCAGCCTTGATGAACTTCCGCAGCTTTTCAATGTTTTGCGCGGCGATATGAGCCTGGTTGGACCGCGCCCTGAACTCCCTCACCTTGTCGAAAAATATCAGCCCTGGCAGAGAAAGCGGTTTGCGGTGCCGCCCGGCATGACGGGATGGTGGCAGGTCACCGGCAGGAGCGATAAACCGATGCATTTGCACACGGAGGACGATCTTTATTACATTCAGAATTATTCGATTTGGCTGGATGCGCAGATCCTGCTCCGCACGGCATGGGTTGTGATCATGGGGCGCGGGTCCTATTAGTTTTTGGAGAATCGCTATGCGTTGGAACACTGACAAAATGTTTGACGGGCTTGTGTTTGGACTGGTCACATTTCTAACCCATTTGACCCTATATGTCTGTTACCTGGAGGGATTGACACCGAAACGATCCTGCAATTATGGCTCAGCGCAAAGTCAATTGAGCGTATTGTTCTTCATTCTGGTCGCGATCTTTCTTTTCCTGCGCATGCGCCGCCTTGAAAGGAATTACTGGGATGGTTGGCGGCGCAATTGGGTCATGGGCGCGTTTGTTACAGTGTCGGTCCTGTCGTTGTTTTGGAGCGCCTATTTGCCCGCGACGATCTATCGGGCGCTTTTGCTCCTGCTTGTCACGTTCATTGCCGCATATGCCGGGATGCGCTTTTCTGTAAAGAGTCTGGTTGATTTTGTGGCGGTTGTGGCGGGAATTTTTGCGCTGGCGAGTTTGTTTACGGCTGTTGCGTTTCCGCGGGTTGGCATCATGACAAATTTCCCTTATGAGGGATTGTGGCGCGGAGTATTCTGGCACAAGATCTATCTTGGGGCAATGATGGCTCTGGGTTACATTTCCTATCTTGTGATCTTATTTTCACCCTCTGGCGAGTACAACCGCAGACAGAAAATATTTTCCGCATTTCTGCTGGTGCTTGGCGTAATCCTCGCAGTATTGAGCGACTCGGCTTCCGGCTTGGTCGTTTTTGCAATTCAATCGGCATTGTTCGTGCTGGTTGTGCTATGGTTGAAATGGGGGCATCTTGTTTCCCGGCGGATATATTTCATCATGCTGGGAGCGGCTTCCTTTGTGGCGCTGTTGATCGTCACAAACCTGGGATTCATCTTTGGACTTTTCAATCGCTCCGCCAACATGACCGGGCGTATTCCGATGTGGCTGCATGTTCTTGATGCATATGCGGCGGAGCGCCCGGTGCTTGGCTACGGCTTTGGGACGTTTTGGCTGCAGCCCGGCATCAACCAGAAGGTGCAGGAGGTGGTGGGATGGGGATATCCGGTCAAGGTTGCCGACAATGGCTATCTGGATACATTGCTGAATTTGGGCGCGGTTGGTCTGGTGCTGTTGTTGATCATGTTGGTGATCGGTGTTGTCCGTGCGCTCAGGGTTGCACTGGCAGGACGTGACCTGATCCATTTCTTCCCGTTATTTGTGCTGGTTCATATTATTTTTATCAACATCAGCCTGAGCTATTTCATGGAAATGGAATCCTTTGTTTGGTTCCTGTTTGTTGCGGTTTTGTTCATACGTTCCGAGCGCGGACCAATTCCATCGTAAAGATTTCATGGTGACCGCAAAAAAGACCCTTTCCGCTGGCGAATGGACCATCCTCCTCCTCGGCGTTTCCGTCCTCTTTGGCGGACTTGTCCGCTTTTTGCCGGGGATGCAGGCGGGGTTTCCGCTCAATGACGGCGGGATGTTCCTGAGCATGGTGCGCGACCTGCACGAGAGCAGGTATGCCCTGCCGGTCTTCACCTCTTATAATCACTTGCAAATTCCGTATGCGTATCCTCCGTTTGGATTCTATATCGCCAGAATCCTTTCGGATGTGTTCCGCATCTCTGAATTGGATCTGTTGCGCTGGCTGCCGCCTGTTGTAAACACCCTGTCTATTGTTGCGTTCTATCTTTTGGCATCGGAATTGCTTGGCTCGAAACTGCGGGGAGCGCTGGCATCCGCTTTTTATGCGCTGACTCCCGGTGCGTTCGGCTGGTTCATCATGGGCGGCGGACTGACGCGCAGTTTCGGTTCGCTGTTCCTGCTGTTGACCGTCTTTTTTGTATTGCGTCTCTTTCGGGAGGGGGGCTGGAAAACTGTCGGGTTGGCGGCGGCTTGCGGCGGGCTGGCAGTTCTCAGTCATCCTGAAGCGGGAATCCATGCGGCGGCGACGTGTGCCCTGTTATGGATTTTCTTCGGGCGTACGTTCCGTTCGTTTCTTGATTCCGTCTTTGTTGCGTTGGGCGTGCTGGCGTTGACATCGCCCTGGTGGGGGACAGTCCTGTTTCATCATGGACTTGTGCCGATCCAATCCGCATTGCAGACAGGTTCACATGGGGCATCCTTGTGGCAGGCGTTGTATAAAGCGGTCTTTGTCAGTGAGGGGCTTTTACCCCTGCTGGTCGTTTTGCGCGTGATCGGGATCGCGTGGGGGCTGTGGCGGCGGCAATATTTTCTTGTGGTCTGGGTGGTTTTGCCGTATTTGGTGGAACCGCGCAGCGCGCCGAGTGTGACGTTTTATCCGCTGACGATGCTTGCCGCGCTGGCATTTGCCGAGGCAATACCGCATTTGATCTCCCGCCTGAGAAAAATGGAGCTGGATCTTGGCGAACTTTATAAGAGCAGGGTTTTCAATGCGGTTTTGTTTTTTGTGCTGATCCTGCTGTTTATCGAATCGGGCTTGTATGGTTTTCGATTGGTGAATAACAGCCTGAAACCCGCTGACCTTCAGGCGATGGAATGGATCGGAGAGAACACACCCGCGGACGCATCCTTCCTCCCGTTGACCGGTATACAAAGCCCGGAGATCGATCCATTCGTCGAGTGGTTCCCCGCGCTGACGGAGCGCCGCAGTCGATCCACGATTCAGGGATATGAGTGGCTGTTGGGTGAAGGGTTCTATACGCGATATTCTGAGCTGGCTGAATTGCAGCGATGCGCTTCGGTCGCTTGTGTCGAGGAATGGTCGGCGGTGACGGGCTTGGATTATGACTTTGTCGTCATCCGCGAAGCCCGCACCGGCGGTCTGGCTGGTTTATTCCGGCATGACGATGGATATGCAGAAATATATTCTGCAGACGGGCTCGCTGTTTTCGAATTGCGAGAACCGTGAGCCGCCTATTTCAAAAACCTCTTCTGCCACTCGAATAACTTATTCAACGCTTCAATGGGGGAGAGCGCGTTCACATCCAGTTCCTTTAACTCATCCAACAGCGGATTGGTCTCCGGGAACAGCGCCACCTGCTGCGCCGCCTGCGGATTGATTCTCACGCCGCGCGCGGACGATCTTTCAAGTTCAGACATGATTTCATTCGCGCGTCCGATCACGGGAGAAGGCAGTCCCGCCAGTTGCGCCACATGGATGCCATACGAACGGTCCGCGCCGCCGGGGATGATCTTGTGCAGGAACACCACTTTGTTATCTGCTTCACTGACCGCCACATTGTAATTGCGCACGCCGGGCAGCAACTCGGCGAGTTGGGTAAGTTCGTGGTAATGCGTGGCGAATAATGTTTTCGCCCGCAGCTGCGGATGATTGTGAATGTACTCGATGATGCCCCACGCAATCGAAAGCCCGTCATAGGTCGAAGTGCCGCGCCCGATCTCGTCCAGGATCAGCAGACTGCGCGACGTGGCGTGATGCAAGATATTCGCCGCCTCCACCATCTCGACCATGAAGGTGGACTGCCCCGCGTGGATTTCATCCTGCGCGCCGATACGGGTGAAGATGCGGTCCACCAAGCCGATCCTTGCCGACGCGGCAGGCACGAACGAACCCATCTGCGCCATCAGCACGATCAACGCGGTCTGCCGCAGATACGTGGACTTGCCGCTCATGTTCGGTCCCGTGATGACGCGCACCACTTCGCCCTTTTCGAAGATGACATCGTTCGGAATGTAACGCTCGGACTTCAATAACTGTTCGACAACGGGATGCCGTCCATCGTGGATCTCCAATTCGCTTCCTTCGTGGACTTGAGGCTTGGTGTACCCATTCAGGGCGGACACTTCGCCCAGTGCAGACAACACGTCCAATTCGGCAACAGCCCGTGCGGTGGACAACACCTGATGTGCCGCCTTGGCGATCTCGGCGCAGATCTCTTTGAACAGCCGTAGTTCGATCTCGCGGATGCGCTCTTCCGCGTTCAGCACCAGCGTTTCGTATTCCTTCATCTCCGGCGTGATGAAGCGCTCGGCATTGACCAGCGTCTGCTTGCGGATGTAATGCCCGGGGGCTTTGTCCGCCGCGCCGCGCGATATTTCGATGTAATAGCCGAAGACCTTGTTGTAGCCGACCTTGAGCGTTTTGATGCCGGTCTTTTCGCGTTCCACGCCCTCGAGGTTGGCGATCCACTCGCGGGCATGTTTCGAGGCGTCGATGACCGCATCCAGTTCCTGCGAATACCCGGCGCGGATGATGCCCGTGTTCTGCAGCGTGGCGGGCGGATCGTCATCCAGCGCGTTTTGCAATAACGACAATTGCTCTTCGCAAATGGACCACTGACCGCTGACGGTGGACGACTGGCGGTTGATGGTTTCTTTTACGGCGGGAAGTTGCTCCAAGGTACTGCGCATCGCCGCCAGATCGCGCGGCTGTGCCTGCCCGGCGATCACGCGGTTGACGAGTCGTTCCAGGTCGGCGAGCGGCTTGAGCGCATCGCGCAATTCCGCGCGGATCATGCCCTGCTGGACGAAATATTCCACGCCGCTCTGGCGTTTCTGGATTTTTTCCACGTGCAGGAGCGGCTGGCTGACCCACTGGTGGATCAGGCGTTTGCCCATCGGGGTGATGGTCAGGTCGAGCGTGCCGAGCAGGGACCCTTTGCGTTCACCGCGCAGGGTTTCATCCAGTTCGAGATTGCGGCGCGTGGAGGCATCCAGCGTCATGAACTCGTTCAGGCTGTACGAGCGCAGGGAGTTGAGCAGGTGGAGCGCGTCGGGCTGGGTCTCTTTGAGATATTGCACAATTGCCCCCGCCGCGCGCACGGAGAGACTGTTTGCCTTGAGCCCGAAGCCGTCCAATGTGGAGGCGTTGAATTGCGTCAGCAACGTGTCGTGACATTTGCCCGCTTCGAACTTCCATGACGGCAGGGCGGTGGTGTGAC
>CAYPHR010000159.1:0-7089 GCA_964410375.1 uncultured Anaerolinea sp.
CATCTCCCGCCTTCGGGGAGACTCCGGTTTATCAGGTCAGGTTACAGGTCCGGATGGATGCGTTAAGAAATAAAAAGTCCTGCTGTACAGCAGGACTTTTTATTTGGATAGGCGAGGGAATTACACGCCGGAGAGGCTGGAGTTGATCTCGCTGAAAACGTTGCCGATGATCGGGCCAAGAACCATCAAAGCCGCGATAACAACGATGGCAACCAAAACAAGAATCAGCGCGTATTCAACAAGACCCTGGCCTTTTTCTTTGGGTGAAAACAACATGGTGAAATTTCTCCTTTCGTTTAGATTTCCCAGGAAAGGCCTCCTGGAATTGTTTATATTTTACATTGACTGGAAAAAAATACAAGCCCCGTCAAGGCATTTTCCCTAACAGTTATGTTAGCCTTACAGGAACGCAAACACAAAAAAAGACGCGCCACAGGAGCAGATGGCGCGTCTTTATATCAAATTCATGACAGGTTATGTTACGCTGGATAAACTGGAGTTGATCTCGCTAAAAACACTCCCAAGGAAGGGTCCAAGGAATAACAGGGCAACAAGGACAACAATGGCTACTAAAACAAGAATAAATGCATATTCAACCAGACCCTGCCCCTTCTCCGAAGGTATAAACAACATGGGGCTTCTCCTTTCTGTATTTATATTTCCTGAATTTTTCAGGATACATTAATTGTACCGAAAAAAGATGGCACTGCAAGAAAAATAACAAATATGTAATGTGGAAAAAAAACAATCCCGCAGGTTACCTGCGGGATTGTTTTTCGGTATGAGAGTTGGATTAGAAACTGGAAAGGCTGGAGTTGATCTCGCTGAAAACGTTGCCGATGATCGGACCAAGGACCATCAAAGCAGCAATAACAACGATGGCAACCAAAACAAGAATCAGCGCGTACTCGACGAGACCCTGGCCTTTTTCTTTGGGTGAAAACAACATGGTGTATATCTCCTTTCTTCTGAATTTCCCGGGAGGATGCCCGGAATGTTTTTATTGTACTTCTTTTGCATATTTCTGCAAACAGGTACAAATTTCCCAGTTAACGAAACTGCAAGTTTTTTGTGATTTTTTACTCAATTCATTCGGTGCATTCCCTTCAACTGGTTTCTGTGGTTAAATATCCCGGCATCCCAAACGAAATGTGGTGAATTATGCTTATACATTCTGCATCCCAGGTACTCACCCTCGCAGGCGGACCGCAGCGAGGAAAAGCGCTCGGCACGCTGGGTATCATTGAAAATGGGGCTGTCGTTCTCCGAGATGAGAAGATCGTTGCCGTCGGTACGACCGAAGAGCTAAAAAATGCCTACCCCGACGAGCCTACCCTGGACGCGAACCGCTGTGTCCTTATGCCGGGCTTTGTGGATCCACATACCCATGTCATCTGGGCAGGTGACCGCGCGGACGAATTCGAAATGAAAATGGCAGGGACGCCCTACCTTGACATTCTCGCGGCGGGCGGCGGCATCCTTTCTACTGTCCGGGCGACGCGCACCGCCAGCATGGAGACGCTCATGGCACAGACCCGTCCGCGCCTGCTGCGCATGTTCCGCAACGGCACGACCACGGTGGAGGCAAAAACCGGTTATGGCTTGCAGGCGTCTACTGAACTGCGCCTGCTTAAAGCCCTGCTTGCGCTGGATGAGGAAAGTCCGCTTGACATCGTTTTTACCTTCCTCGCCGCACACGCCATCCCTGCGGAATATAAGGACAACCCGCAAGCCTACACCGACGAGATCACCAACACCATGCTGCCAATGTTGAAGGAATGGTGGGAGACTCATGCCCCGCGGAAGCCCCTCCCTTTTGTGGATGTTTTCTGCGAGACGAAAGCCTTCACCCTCGAACAGTCGCGTCAGATACTGACCCGGGCTGGGTCGCTGGGATTCCCGCTCAAGATCCACGCTGACGAATTCGACAATCTCGGCGGCGCAGCGCTTGCAGCGGAGTTAAAAGCCGCGTCGGCAGACCATCTCGTGGTCACGTCAGATGCGGATATTCAGGCATTGGGCAAATCCGATACGGTTGCGGTCGCTCTGCCGTGCACACCGTTCGGGTTGGCGGAATCCCATTATACGCCTGCGAAGAAATTACTCGAAGCGGATGCCATGCTTGCCATCGCCACGGATTGCAACCCCGGCACATCGTGGAATGAGTCCATGCAGTTTGCGATCGCGCTTGCCTGCCGCTACATGAAGTTGACTCCTGCGCAAGCCATCGCTGCTGCCACCATCAATTCAGCGCAAGCCATTGGCAGGGCGGGCGTGATCGGCTCCATCGAGGTTGGCAAACAGGCAGATATGCTGATCCTGTCTGTGGCAGATTACCGCCAGGTCGGTTATCGCTATGGAACGAACCTTGTCCGGCAGATTATCAAGAGCGGACAGGTCTATTCTGTGGACGTGGGGTATTATCGCACGGCGTAGAAAGCCCATTTATGGAACATATAGCACAGATACCGGAGGAGTTTTTGCATGGATTTAATACCCATTGCGCGTGATACCGTCATGGAGCACATCCCTGAAATGGTGTTCGTTCTGGACGCCCATGATCGCCTGTTGGATGCGAACGCAATGGCGCAGAAATGGCTGGGAAAAAGCATGGGCGATATCCTGGGGCAGGATCCGCTTGATGTGTTTAAGCCTTGGCCCCAGTTGTTAAATCGCTTCTTTTTGACCGAACGCACGCGCGAGGAGATCGAGATCCCGGGAAATCCGCCGCATACACTTGAAGTGATCGTCACGCCCATTTACAACAGTTCGAATGAATTGGAAGGGCGGGTGATTGTTGCGCACGATATCACAGAGCGGAAACTGTTGGAGAACAAACTGCGGGCGGTCAATCAATTTTTGCAGGAGAAACTGAACGAGAATGAGCACCTGCGCCTCCAACTCCAGGATCAGGCTATCCGTGATCCCTTGACCGGGGTTTTCAACCGTCGCTTTTTCTCTGAAGCGCTGGACAAGCAAACCGCCCGCGCCCGGCGTGAGGGCTCATCTTTCTCCATCCTCATTTTGGATGTGGATCACTTCAAGAAGTTTAACGACACCTATGGGCACAAATGCGGCGATGTTGTACTGCAATCGCTGGCGAACATCCTTGTGGAAAACACACGCCGCGGCGACATCGTCTGTCGGTATGGCGGAGAGGAATTTGTCATCCTCATGCCGGATGCTGAAGCTGATTCTGCGCGGGAACGGACCGAATTCCTGAGAAAACGATTCGAGGAGACGGTCCTGGAATATGACGAATATCGGGTGAAATGCACCTTTTCCGCCGGGATTGCATCCTTCCCTGCCCATGCCGATTCCGGTGAAACCCTGTTGAATCTGGCTGACCGGGCAATGTATCAATCCAAGGCGGATGGACGCAATCGCGTGTCCGTTTATTCGCCTGAAAACCAGTATCAAATTCCCCTTGATTGAACAAATTAAGGATGTTCCAGGAGACAATAATGCAAATTGATATTATTGGCGTCCCCATCGACCTCGGCGCAGACCGCCGCGGCGTGGACATGGGACCCAGCGCAATCCGTTATGCGCACCTGCAACAGAAGCTCGAGGACCTCGGCTATGCTGTCCGCGACGAAGGCAACGTGGAAGTGCCCATTGCGGAAATGTGTTCCATCACCGACCCAAAACTAAAGTATATCGACTGTATCGTCCCAATGGCGCGCAGAGTATCGGGGGCGGTGTCCACTTCGATACGGGCTGGCAATTTCCCCCTTGTGATCGGAGGCGATCACAGTCTCTCCATCGGCTCGGTGCGCGGCGCGGCGCGGGATCGTAAACTCGGAGTCATCTGGCTCGATGCGCATGCCGACTTCAACACCGCCGAAACCACGCCCTCCGGCAATATTCACGGCATGTCGCTTGCCATCCTTGCCGGGCTTGGAGAAAAAAGCCTTGTGCAATTGTGGGATGAGCCGACGCCGGTCATCGACCCGCAGAACATCGCCGTCATCGGCGCGCGCGACCTGGATGAGGGCGAAAAGGTCAATCTGAAAGATGCCGGCGCGATGGTGATGAGCATGGAACAGATCGACCGCTATGGCATGGTGACCGTGGTCGAGAAAGCCATCCAGCGCATCAGCCGCGATGTGGACGGCATCTTCCTCTCGCTTGATCTCGATGCGCTCGACCCAATGCACGCGCCGGGCGTCGGCACACCCGTCCCTGCCGGGCTGACCCAACGGGAAATGCATCTTGCCTGTGAGCTCATCGCCGAAACCGGCAAGCTCATCGGCATGGACGTGGTCGAAGTCAACCCCATCCTCGATGTACAAAATCAAACCGCCGCCCTCGCTGTGGATTTCGCCCTCTCCGCGCTCGGACGCCGCATTTGGAATGGACATTCATGAAACCAACTCTTTCTGATCTGGAACGACTCGCCCGCGAAGCGGGAGCCATTCTCCGTGATGGATACAACAAAGACCACACGGTTCATTACAAAGGGGAAATTGATCTTGTTACTGAGACCGATCACGCCTCTGAAGCCTTTCTGCTCGGCGAGATCAATGCACATTTTCCAGAGGGACACATCCTCGCAGAGGAGAGTGGTGAGACAGCGGGACAAAACGGGGATACCTGGTATATCGACCCACTCGACGGCACGGTCAATTACGCACATCACGTTCCCATTTTCAGCGTTTCGATTGCGTTTGCATCCAAAGGGACCCTGACTCTCGCCGCGGTGTATGACCCCATGCGCGATGAAATGTTCACTGCCGAACGCGGAAAAGGCGCATTCCTGAACGGAAAACCAATTCACGCGACCAACATCCCCGAACTTGGTAAAAGCCTGCTCGTAACCGGTTTCCCCTACGATACATGGAATACCGAACTGGATAATTTTAAATACTTTGAACGCCTCGCCAAGCGGACGCAGGGCGTACGCCGCCTCGGCTCCGCAGCGTTGGATCTATGCTACGTCGCTGCCGGTCGCTTTGACGGCTTCTGGGAGTTCAAGCTCAAGCCGTGGGACATCGCCGCCGGAGGGCTGATCGCCGCAGAGGCGGGCGCTAAAGTCACTGCTGTGGATGGAAGCGTGGACTACCTCAAACCACTTACCATCATCGCCTGCGCGCCGGGGATCTATGATCAGATCAGAGAGCAGTTGAAGTAGGGCATTTTTCCAGGCTTATGGATATTCGCGGGTACAATAGCCGAAACTTTTAAATTGGAGAAATCATGAAAACCCAAAGCGGACTTGAATATATCGAAGTGGAAGCGGGCAGCGGCGCCCAAGCCGAGGCGGGGAAAACGGTCAGTGTGCATTACACAGGCAAATTCCAGGATGGACGCGTGTTCGACAGTTCCATTCCGCGCGGCGAGCCGATCACTTTCAAATTGGGAGCGGGAAATGTCATCAGAGGCTGGGACGAAGGCATTGCGTTGATGAAGGTTGGCGGAAAAGCGCAACTCATCATCCCGCCCGCCCTTGCCTACGGAGAACGGGGTGCGGGTGGCGTCATTCCGCCCAATACTACACTCATCTTTGATGTGGAGTTGGTTTCCGTTTCTTAATTGCAGGGGCAACCCTTGCGGATGTTCAATGCATAAAAAATCGGGACTTTCGCAGTCCCGATTTTTTGGTTGGATTATCCCATATGCTTGATGACCGCATCCCCGAACTCGGAGCATTTGATCTCGGTCGGGTTGTCCATCAGGCGGGCGAAGTCATAAGTGACCGTCTTCGCCGCGATCGCGCCTTCCATGCCTTTGACAATCAGGTCTGCCGCTTCGCTCCAGCCCATGTAGCGCAACATCATTTCACCGGAGAGGATGACCGAGCCGGGGTTGACCTTGTCCAAGTCGGCGTATTTCGGCGCAGTGCCGTGAGTCGCTTCGAAGATGGCGTGACCGGTCTCGTAGTTGATGTTCGCGCCGGGCGCAATGCCGATACCGCCCACCTGCGCCGCAAGCGCATCGGAAAGATAATCGCCGTTCAGGTTCATGGTGGCGATGACGTCATAGTCACGCGGGCGGATGATGGTGAACTGCAGGGAAACATCGGCAATCGAATCTTTGATAAGCAGCATCTTCTTCCATTTGCCGTCGCCGTGGGTGTCCCACAACTTCAGCGCATCTTCCACTTCGCCCTTGATGTCATTCTGCTGGGCGGGAGACATCATATCGAAGCCGGGGTCGATCATCTTGGCATTATCTTCCACGCTCAAATTCGGATTGGCTTCCTTGTTTCCAAGAATCCAACTCTCACGCTCGGTGACGATACTGCCGCGGAATTCGCGCTTGGCGAGGGCATAGCCCCAATCTTTGAACGCGCCTTCGGTGAATTTCATGATATTGCCCTTGTGGACAAAGTTCACACTCTTGCGTTTGTTATCTAATGCCCACTGGATCGCGGCGCGGACAAGGCGTTCGGTGCCTTCCACGGATACTGGTTTGAGACCAATCCCGGCGGAGTCTGGGAAGCGCATCTTGGCATATTCCTTGGGAAAGGCTTCCTTGAACACTTCCTTGAACTTCTTGTTCTCTTCCGTGCCGTTGGCAAATTCGATGCCTGTGTAAATATCTTCCGTGTTCTCGCGGAAGATGACCATGTCCACGTATTCGGGGTGACGTACCGGCGAAGGCACACCTTTATACCAACGCACAGGGCGCTGGCAGACGTACAGGTCAAGCAATTTGCGTAGCGCCACGTTCAACGAGCGGATTCCGCCGCCGATGGGCGTGGTCAATGGTCCTTTGATGCCGACCAAAAATTCCTTGAATGCTTCAGTGGTTTCGTCGGGCAGCCAGGTCTGCCACAGTTTGAACGGCTTCTCGCCCGCATACACTTCCATCCAGTGGATCTTGCGCGTCCCGCCGTATGCCTTCTCCACCGCCGCATCGAACACGCGGACGGATGCTCGCCAGATGTCACGCCCCGTTCCGTCACCTTCCACGAACGGGATGATGGGGTTATCAGGAACCTGCAGTTTTCCGTCTTTGATGGAGATCTTTGCCCCACCCTCGGGGACTTTTACATTTACGTATGCCATCTTACCTCTCTTGATTGGTTGAAAGATTTTATTGAATTATATCATCCGTGATATTTAGGACAAAGTGATGATGCTC
>CAYPHR010000160.1:0-2970 GCA_964410375.1 uncultured Anaerolinea sp.
TGACCAAGGATGAGAACGGCACACTGGTTGCCTTCCCCGATACGCTGGTGGGCACCGACTCGCACACGACGATGATCAACGGGCTCGGCGTGGTCGGCTGGGGTGTGGGCGGCATCGAAGCCGAAGCCGTAATGCTCGGTCAGCCGATGGACATGCTGTTGCCCGAAGTCATCGGTTTTAAACTGTATGGAAAACTCAAGGAGGGCGTCACCGCCACCGACCTTGTGCTTACGGTCACCCAAATGCTGCGCAAAAAGGGCGTGGTGGACAAGTTTGTCGAGTTTTACGGTGACGGCTTGAACAATATGTCCCTGCCCGACCGCGCCACCATTGGCAACATGGCTCCCGAGTATGGCGCCACCATGGGCTACTTCCCGGTGGATGAAGAGACGCTTCGCTACATGCGTCTGACAGGTCGCTCGGAGGAAGTCATAACCCGCACCGAAGCATACTTCCGCGAACAGGGTCTCTTCTGCGATGCGGACAGCCCCGAACCGGAATTCACCGATACGCTCGAACTGGACCTGGGATCGGTCGTCCCATCGCTTGCTGGACCCAAACGCCCGCAAGACCGCGTCGCGCTGACCGATATGAAGGATTCTTTCCAGAAGGCATTGACTGCCCCTGTGAAAGATCGCGGCTATGAGCTTTCCGGCGACGCGTTAATCCGCGAAGCCACGTTCGGTACGAACGGCGGTACGCAGAAGATGAAGCATGGCGCAGTCGTCATTGCTGCCATTACCTCCTGCACGAATACGAGCAATCCTTCCGTGTTGGTCGCGGCGGGGCTCGTCGCCAGGAAAGCGGTTGAAAAAGGCTTGAACGTCAAGCCGTATGTCAAAACATCCCTCGCGCCCGGCTCACGCGTAGTAACTGAATATCTCAAGAAGGCTGGTCTCATTGATCCGCTTTCCAAACTCGGCTTCAACGTCATTGCGTACGGCTGCACGACTTGTATCGGCAACTCCGGTCCATTGCCCGGCGAAGTCGCCAAGGCTGTGACAGGCTCCGATCTCGTTGCAGCGGCGGTCATCTCCGGTAACCGCAACTTTGAAGGGCGCGTGCATCCGCTGGTAAAGGCGAACTTCCTTGCTTCGCCGCCGTTGGTGGTTGCCTACGCACTTGCCGGTACCGTGGACATTGACTTGAACAAGGAACCGCTCGGTACGGGATCGGATGGGGCGGCTGTCTATCTCAAAGATCTGTGGCCCAGCCAAAAGGAGATCCAGGAGGCGATTGCGGCGAGCGTCAATGCTGAAATGTTCATGGATAAATATTCCGATGTTTTCTCCGGCTCGGACATGTGGCAGAACATCCAAGTAGCGGAAGGCGATCTGTTCGAGTGGAGCGATGAATCGACGTACATTCATCATCCGCCGTACTTCCAGACCCTGACGATCGATGTGCCGTCCATTCAGCCCATCAGGGGCGCGCGGGTGCTGGGTTTGTTCGGTGACTCGATCACAACCGATCACATCTCTCCTGCCGGTAACATCGCCATTGACTCGCCCGCCGGTAAATTCCTGCAGGAACGCGGCGTTCAGCCCAAGGATTTCAACCAGTATGGCACGCGCCGCGGCAATGACCTGGTGATGGCGCGCGGCACGTTTGCGAATATCCGCCTTAAGAACATTATGGTCGCGCCAAAGGAAGGCAACTGGACCAAACTCCAACCCTCGGGTGAAGTGATGCCCATCTTTGATGCGGCAATGAGATACAAGGAAGCGGGCATTCCCACGATCGTCCTGGCGGGCAAGGAATATGGCACCGGCTCCAGCCGCGACTGGGCGGCGAAGGGTCCGATGCTGCAGGGCGTGAAGGCGGTCATCGCGGAATCGTTCGAACGCATCCACCGCTCGAATTTGGTCGGCATGGGTGTGCTCCCCCTGAAATTCGCTGATGGTCAGAATGCAGAGTCGCTCGGTCTGGATGGAAGCGAAGTGTTCGACATCGAAGGTTTGGGTGACGATATCAAACCGCAAAGCCAGATCACCGTGAAAGCCGGGAAATCCAATGGCACAGTGATCGAATTCAAAGCCACCGCATTGTTGAATACCGAAGTGGAAGTCAACTACTACCGCAACGGCGGCATCCTGCACACCGTACTGCGAAATTTAGTGAAGTAACTGAAACAAAAAATCCCAGACCAAGCGGTCTGGGATTTTTTGTTATTAATTCGCTTCTTTGTCGATCTTATCCATCTGGCGGCTGATCAGCATGCCGATAATGCTAAAGATCAACAGCACGGAAACCACCAGAATCATAATGCCGGGGAACCACCATCCCATGATGCTGGCAATGATCCCGATAACGATCATAATGGACAGGAACACAAAGGGACGCAGGGTGGGAACTTCTGCGCCTCGATCCCGGCTTTTTGGATGGTTCAAACCATATAGCCCGATCCCCATCCCAAGCACGCTCATTGCAACAATGATCCATGTGACGCCCGATCCGCTGCCGGGCAGGTCCACTACAAAGATGCCGCAGCCATTTTGCCGGTTCGGAATCGGATACATGGAATAGACTACGACCTGCGTAAAGACGAAACGGTTCAGATCGATATTCTCCGGTCCGATCTCCCAGTTCTTTCTCAGGGTTTCACCCGGTTCCAGGGGAAATCTCTCCGTATTTGAATAGGGCAGGTTGGGTGTGCTGATATCCACCCGTATGGTGGGGGACGCCCTTCTCTCTAATGTGTTGGTTAACTTTAGGGAAAATGAGGATGTTTCCTCGCGGGTCATCAGGATGGGACAGGAGAGTCCGCTCAGTTGTGTACTGGCGAGGCGGTTGAACCCATAAAAGGTGGATTCCAGATCTGCCCAGGTTGCGATGACGATCAATGCAAGCCCTGGGATCACCCCAAGAATGTAAGCTGTGGAAAATAACGCGATTCTAGTCTTCTGATTTTGCATATTCTGTTTCCTTGGATGAAGTGAATTCTATCCACTTTTCCTCTTTTGGCATGAC
>CAYPHR010000160.1:3070-7087 GCA_964410375.1 uncultured Anaerolinea sp.
CAGCGGGGGTTGGAAAATTGGTGCTATCTTTTTTTCATCCGATGACTATAATGGAATGGATGAAGGAGAGAAATATGACAAAAAAAATCTTTATGAGCTATTCGCGGCGCGAAGTTGGCTTTGTCGATGATCTCGTCCGCAATCTGGAGGAAAGGAAATATGAGGTCTGGCTGGATTATCGCAATCTGATTCCCGGCACGCCCTGGCAGGATCAGATTTATAAAGGCATCCATGATTCTGATGTGATCTTGTTGGTCGTCTCAAAAGCATCGCTCGGCTCCCAAAATGTGGAAGTGGAATGGCGGCGCGTGCTCGAACAGAACAAACGCATCATTCTTTTGATCTTCGAAGCCGTAGACCTGCCGCCTGAGTTGGAACAATACGAATGGGTGGATTTCCGTGGCAGTTATAAAGCCGGGTTGGATGAATTGTTCTCCCAATTGGAAAAGCCCATTCAGGAGGAACACCCTGTTCCGCAAACGGGATTCAAGGTGCCGATGATCGTCTGGATCGCGGCACTGTTCGGGGTGGTCACAGCCGTCATCTCCCTGTTTGCATTCTGGACGCTCTTTATTCCCTGGCTGCTGGCTCTGCTGCCCTATCGCATCTTCAAACGGAACTTTAACTTCTCCCAGGTGCAGGCATCCCTGATCGTGCTGCCCTTCGCCTTATTCATGTCTGCAATGACGGTTCCCGAAGAACAAATGGATTCTGTTCTCACGATGTTCGCCTGCAGTATCCCCGTCATTTTCATTATGGTGCTTCTCCTGCGTTCGGCAGGGATGCAACGCTGGGGCAAGGAACAGGCGACCATGCCGAAGTTCGCCAACCCGTTAAAACCGAACATCCCCAACCCGAGACCGATATCCTTCTTCGTGGACTATGCTCCTGAAGACCGCAAGATCGCAGATGAATTGGTCCGGGTGCTGAGAAAGTATGGGCACGTACAAAAGGACAAGCCGGAGGACGCAAGATCGGTGTTTGTCCTGCTCTCCCGCTTCAAAAGTGACACGGAAGCGGATCCTGAAAATCAGGTTGTCTTTCCCGTCGTGGTGCAGACCGGTGATGTCTCGAAGAAATTATCGAAGATCCAATGGATCGACATGCGGCACAGCGTGCATGGACTGAACACCATTGCCCAACTCCTGCCGGAGCCGGAGAAACTGCTAAAGGCGCTGGGCAACCGTCCGCGCGGCAATCAATTGATCCTGCCTGCGCCGGTCACAGCGATGTATTATTTCCTTATCCTGCTGGGAGTGCTGGTCCTTGGCACCTTCACAAAACTTGTCTTTGGGCTTGCGGCATCGGATATTTCCATGGATGCCTTTGACAACGCCCTGGCTTCTGTGTTCTTCCCTTATCTAATCAGCGTCGTCCTTACGGGACTTTTGATCTATTTCATGACACGTTCTCTTCTCCGTCGTCAGGGACGAATGGCTGGTTTCTGGAGTTTTTCGCTGGCGTTGTTCCTGCTGGGATGTCTTCTCTTATGGCAATTAATCATGGGCGGCGATACTATGACTGTGATCGAGGATCTCGACCCCAACGCTGATATCAGCGCCGCTTTCGTGACTTTTTTCCCTATTACCATCTATGTGATCGGCTCAATGGTGATGGGCATCTTCCTCTTCTTCCGCCGCAGGGATATCATGCTGTGGTTCCCGGCGAAGAAATAGATTCGCCAGTGACGGTCACCTTATGGTGACCGTCACTTTTTAAATCGGTTATACTTCGTTCGCTCGCACGGCGGAATCACCGCCTTAAATCGACCAGCAAACGAGAAATTGAAAGCAGCATGACCGACCATATCCGCAACTTCTGTATCATCGCCCATGTAGACCATGGCAAATCCACGCTCGCCGACCGCCTACTCCAGTTAACAGGCGCCATCTCCGAACGTGACATGACCGAACAGGCGCTCGACTCGATGGACCTTGAACGCGAAAAAGGCGTCACCATCAAGGCGTCTGCGGTCCGCATGTATTACACGGCGAAAGACAATCAAAAATACGAACTCAACCTGATCGACACGCCCGGTCACGTGGACTTCGGCTACGAAGTCAGCCGCGCGCTCAAAGCCTGCGAAGGCGCCATCCTTGTGGTCGATGCCACGCAAGGCATCGAAGCGCAGACGCTTGCCAACCTCTATCAGGCGCTCGATGCCGACTTGGAGATCGTCCCCGTCATCAACAAGATCGACCTGCCCTCTGCCCGTCCCGATGAAGTGGCTGAAGATGTAGGCTCCCTGCTCGGGGTCGATCCCGATGCGGTTTTGCGCGTCTCCGCGAAGGATGGACTCAACATCGAAGCCATCCTTGAAGCCATCGTCGAACGCGTGCCCGCCCCAAAAGATGAAGACAATACGCCTTTGCGCGCGCTCGTCTTCGATGCGCACTACGACTCCTATAAAGGCGTGGTTGCATACATCCGCGTGTTCGAGGGCAAGATCAAAGCCAACGACGTACTGCGGATGTTCTCCACCAAAATGGACCTGCGCCCGGTGGAGATCGGCATTTTTTCGCCGGGGATGAAACCCGTGACTTCGATCGGCTCCGGCGAAGTGGGCTACGTGGCAACGGGATTCAAGACCGTACACGAGTGCCGCGTCGGTGACACGCTGACATCTGCCTCTGCGCCCGCGGCAGAGCCCCTGCCCGGATATTTCACCCCCAAACCGATGGTTTTCGCGGGCATCTATCCCGTCGAAGCGGACGACTATACCGAACTGCGCGAAGCGTTGGAAAAATTGCAACTCAACGATGCTTCACTGACATACCAGCCAGAAACTTCGCAGGCGTTGGGATTCGGTTTCCGCGCGGGTTTCCTCGGCTTGTTCCACATGGAGATCATTCAGGAACGCATCGAGCGCGAATACGACCTCGATGTGCTCTTCACTGCGCCCTCTGTGGAATACGAAGTGTTGATCGTCGGCGATGAAATTGTACAGGTTGATTCACCCGCCGAACTCCCCGACCCGGGCAAAATCATCGAAGTGCGCGAACCGTGGATGAATATCGAGATCATCACGCCGACCGAGTATTACGGTCCCATCATGGACTTGGTCACCAAGCGCCGTGGCATTTTCAAACAGCAGGAACATCCCGCCCCGCACCGCGTGCAGTTGGATTTTGAGATTCCGCTTTCGGAAATTATCGTGGATTTCTTCGACCATCTAAAATCACGCACCAAAGGCTACGCCTCGCTCGATTATCAATTCCTCGAATACCGCCCGGACAAACTGCAAAAGCTGGAGATACTGGTCAATGGCGAACCGGTCGATGCGCTTGCGGCAATCGTCCATGAGAAGGATGCGTTCCATAAGGGACAGCGTCTCATTACCAAACTCAAGGACTTGATTCCACGTCAATTGTATGATGTCGCGGTCCAAGCCGCCTCGGGCGGACGCATCATCAGCCGCGCCAATGTCAAAGCCACCCGCAAGGACGTGCTCGCCAAATGTTATGGCGGCGACATCTCGCGCAAGAAGAAATTGCTCGAGAAACAAAAGCGCGGAAAGAAACGTCTCAAGATGGTCGGCAACGTCGAGATCCCGCAGGAAGCGTTTATGGCGGTTCTCAAATTGGAAGACGAATAAACCTCTATAACCACAAAGGCACACAAAGGGTCACGAAGGAAAATCCTTAACACCTTTGTGTACCTTTGTGACACTTTGTGGTGAATTATTCAATGAAAGATATCAAACGCTGGCTGCCCGGCGCGCTCATCAGCCTTGTGCTGATCGCCGCCATCATATACTTCGTGGATTTCCCCACCATGTGGAATGCCATCCGTACCGCGGACTATCGCATCATTGCGGTCGCGGCGATGCTGTCCTTCCTGTGGATGCTGATTCGCGCCAAAGTGTGGAAAACCCTCCTGCGCGACAAGCCCACCTATAAAGACGTACTCTTCACCACCGCCGAAGGATATCTGCTCAACAACTTCCTGCCCTTCCGCCTTGGCGAGATCGGGCGAGCCTTCCTGCTCAGCCGCAAATCGGGCGGATTGAAATTCAGT
>CAYPHR010000161.1:0-5070 GCA_964410375.1 uncultured Anaerolinea sp.
CTTCACGGTTCATTGAATTCTCCATTCAGGTGTTTTCATTAAGAAGTGAATTACTCGATCGGTATGGGTTCGCCAAGCACAGGCACGGGCTTTGTCACCAGCACATCCCACGCGGCTTGGAAGACCGCAAACGTCTCACGGAAATTCCAATAGGCGCGCGAGCGTTTCAGGAAATAGCGGTTATCCGCCTCCACGCCGGTCGATTCAACGCCGAACCAATTGCAAAGGAACAAGGCTCTCGGCATGTGGAACGGCTGTGTGACGAGGATCGCCTCGTCCACGCCGAAGATGTGTTTTGCGCGATAGCAGGTATCATACGTGCGCCTGCCCGCATAATCCAATACAATGTCTTCATCCGGCACGCCGCGCTGGAGCGCATACTGCCGCGCCGCTTCGGGCTCGTTGTACTCGATGAAGCGGTTATCGCCGCTCATCAGCAGTTTCTCCACTTTACCCTGCTCGTACAATTGCACGGCGGTTTCCACGCGATCACTCAACACGGGTCCAGCCGAGCCGTCACGGTACAACCCTGCGCCGAAGACAATTGCCACGCGCGCCTGCGGAACATCCTCCGCGCTGAACGTGCGCGGTGCGGCGGACATCATCATTACGAACCTTGGAGCGAACAGACCGACGGCGGCCAGAAAAACAGATACAAGCGCAGTGCGCCAGAGAAATCTTATTATTCTTTTGAACATCCGCGCTATTGTATCAAAACCAGCAGGTCCAAGCCTGAAGCCAATACATAATTCACGAATTCTGTGTAAGCAGAATCCTCCACCGCCTGCACTTCGTCAAACCCGTACACCACCTGCATCGCGGACTTTCCGTCCGGCGTCAGCATCAGGTCAATGAACGCGCGTTGGATCACGCGCCGCATCTCGAACGGCAGGCTGCTCGCCATTGAAATATTTTCATACGGAATGATCTCCGGAATGCGCCACACCACGATGACCTTGTCCATCACATCGGGATAATCCGCTTCGAGCACAGGGGAAGTGCGGGCGTCGATGAACGTGGCGCCGAAGTCGCAGATATCCTCGGAATAGACGGCGCGCACGACACTCGGCTGTCCGCTCATGAACGCCCCGCTTCGGATCTGGACCTGAGCCTGATTCAACAACCCCAGCGGCACCACATACCCCGACGGTGATACGGCATCGCTCCAGCAGGCTTTCTTCTGGTCGAATTGCCTCAAAGCGGCGACGGGATCTGCCGTGTTCTCGTTTCGTGCAGGATCGAAATAAGAGATGAAGTCGTTTTTACGGGTGGAGATGATCTGCGCCCCGTAAAATGTCTGCCCGTCGCGGACTCGCGCCAACAAGGCGGTGACGAGGTCCATGTCGCGAGCCATCACATAGCCATACGGCGAAAGCACAAAGATATGCGCATTACCCTTCGAGATCGAATCCACCAGCACACCCTCGGACGGGGGAGCGGTGGTTACAATACGGTAACCGGTCCGCTCCTGAAGATAGGCAGCGATGCTTTCCCCGGCGGCGATCACCTCGTCGGAGGGGCGCGGGGAAGGTGACAGGGCGAGGATCAGGGGATTCTGGTCTGTACCAGGTTCCGCCGTGGTGAGAGGCGGTTGTGTGGGAGTAGGAAGCACTTCAGGGGTGGGAGTCGGCGTGGGAGTCCCCAACGTCACCTGAACAGGGAAAGAACACCCAAAAAGGGCGAGGGAAAGCGCAAATAGGACTTTTCTCATCTTACAAGATTGTTTGTGTGCGATCATAATGACCTTGCTATAATAGGGCAAGTTAGTGAAAGGAAGAAAATGAAGACATTTAATACAATCATGTCCATCCTGATCCTGGCGGTGCTTGCCGCTGGTGTCTATTTTATCGTAGAGACGGTACGCGATACAGCCGAAGCGGCATCCCGCCCATTCGAGCAAGCCAGTCAGGCGAACCAGGCATTGCAGACTCAGGTGGCGCAGTTGATGAATCCCACGCCTACGATCATCCCCGACCCGGTGACGTATATCAACGAGATCCGCGCATTGGCTCGCCTGGAGACGATCCAGTATAGCGTGGAAAAGGTCATTACTGCAGAGATCGGGCAGGGCACATTTGGTTTTGTGTTCGGCGATAGATTGTTGTTCGTGGCGCACGGTATCGTGATCGCAGGCATCGACATGGAGAAAATGCAGCCCGGCGACCTGCGTTTGGATAACGGCGTGTTGTACGTGCGCCTGCCTCCCACCGAGGTGTTCGTGGCGACACTCGACAACCAGAAATCTTATGTGTATGATCGCGATACAGGTCTGCTGACCAAGGGGCAGGTGGACCTCGAGACGCTGGCGAGGCAGTCAGCAGAGAATGAAATTCTCAAGGCGGCGCTGGAGGACGGCATTCTCGTTCAGGGAAAGCGGAACGCGGAAGCGTATCTGCTAAAGTTCTTTACCGCCCTCGGGTACAAGACGGTGATCTTCCAATAACTTAAAAAAAGCCCCTGATGATGAAACTTCAGGGGCTTCTCTCTTAAGGAGTGCAGCTTACGGGGAATGTGATTTGATCTTCGCGTTGATTGGGGGTGAGAATATACAGTTTCACCCAATATTCGTTCGGGGCATTGATCTGATAATAATCATTGATGACCTGCGTCCCGGCTTCCTGAAAGATCAACGAGCCGACATCCGATACCGCGCCATTGCTGACTTCCCATCTCCATGTAAGCAGGGTGGGTCCGTCGGTGGTGACTTGCGCTTCAAAAAAGACCGTCTGAGGGAACTGGTCGCAACCAACCACGATCCGGTTTGGCTCGATGCGGAGTCTTACATCCGTTACAGCAGCCACAGGCGGCGGAATGACCGGGAGTTGGTCGATATCTCCCTGTGTCTGGCTTACTTCAGCAGAGACCCAGCAGAATCCGCCGGGGTTTCCGGGATCGCGCACATACCACCAGTTGGACGCGTCATTCCGTCCCTCAGCCCGCAGCGACCGTCCCTGACGCAATTCGTTGATGGTCTGGTAGAACGTACCCGGTCCGATGCGGCAATTGACCTGTTCAGTGGTCAACTGCACGGTCACAGGTTCAGGAGTTGGAGTGGGTGTCGGAATAACAGGGGTGGGCGCAAGCGTAGGCGCGCTTGTGGATGTGGCAGATGGCATCGCTGCGGGCTCGGTACTTTCGCCCCTGCAAGCCGTCAAACCGAGCAGAAAAAGTCCTGCAAGCAGGACAAGGCGTTTCAATGTTTCCTCCTTTTTGTCAATCAGGCTGCGCTCCATCGGCGTTGGAGAACCGGCAGCCCGTCCGCGTTGCATGATGCAACCACTATTAATGTAACATCAAACCAGGAGGTTTGTTACTGTTTTTCATGACTGTTTTTTGAAATTAGTACCGAGGGGGCATGAGAGCAAAACGGGCGGACGGAACACACCATCCGCCCGTTGTAATTCACTTGACGATCAGGGAGAAGGTCACCACCTGCTCCGCCTCTTCACCAAGCGACGGGGGATAATACCCAAGCACGATCTGTGCCTCACCTGCCGCAATGGCTTTGAACGTCCACACATCCACACCCCCGGAGCCGGTGGTGACGGGTTCATCAGGTCGATAATCCTTCGAAATGAACTCCACAATACTCCCGTCAAGCTCTTCCATAAGCTCCCAATGATAGCCCGTGGTTGGGTTCGATTCGATCACGATCTTGAACTCGCTTCCCGCCGCAGCTTCCAACTGTCTGGCAGGGTCGGAAATCTGAAAGATGTCGTCGCTTCCGCCGCCCCGGCAGGATGCAAGCATAAGCGCGGACAAGGCGAACAAAAACAGAATCTTTTTCATGCTGAATCTCCTTGTGATTTTGATTGACTTTCTTCCCGCGGCAGGGTGAAAAGGAATGCGGATCCTTTTCCCGCTTCGCTCCGGACCCAGATCCTGCCGCCGTGGACCTCGATAATTCTCTTAACGATAGCGAGACCCACCCCGCTCCCATCGCTTTCCGGGTTCAACTTATCAAAGAGATCGAAAACACGCCCCTGCAATTCCAGCGGAATGCCGATGCCGTTATCGCGCACAAAGAAGATCGGCAAACCGTTTTCCTCACCATCCTGCCCGACCTCGATGCGCGGATCGGATTGATCTCCCATGAACTTGGCGGCATTGTCCATCAGGTTTTGCAGGACCTCTGTCAGGCGCTGTTGATCTCCATAAACAGCCGGCAGGTTCGGCTGAATATCGACCGTGATGCCGCGCGCGGCAAGTTGTCCGTGTACCATGTCAACCGCATCATGCACAAGCGTTTCGAACGGGATCATCTGCGAAGGGTTTGCGATGCGGCCGATCCGCGAAAGTTCCAGCAGTTCGCCAAGCAGGGTGTGCATTTTTACAACAGCATCCTTAATGCGTTGACAGTCGTGCCGGAAACGCGCCATGTTGTTCGATGCAATATCCGCTTCAAGGTAGCCGAGAAACCCGTTGATGGTCACCAACGGCGATTTCAGATCATGTGAAACGGTGTAGGTGAAGCGTTCCAATTCGGCATTCTTCGCTTCCAACTCGCGGATGAGTTCACCCCGCATACGCAATTCGTTTTGCAGGTCGTTAAACAACTGTGAATTTTCCAGCGCGATCGCAACCTGGTTGGCGAACATGACCGCCAGTTCCGCGTGATGCCCGGTGAATTGACCCTTTTTCTTTCCATCCAGCATGATCGCGCCGATGATCTTCCCGCGTGTTTTCAGCGGGATCGCGAGCCAGGAGTTGATATAGCTGTGCGGCTCTTCTTTGAAATCCATCAACTCCTCTTGAACATTATTGTTCAAAATGAACGGCACCTCCCCAGTGAGAATGGGCAATGCGGAATTGGTCTCGTCGGTGGCGAATTCCACATTGGCATCCCAGAACATCTCAGGCAGGTCGCGACCGCCAATGAATTTTTGTATATCACCTTCCACTCTCCACACCGATGCGCTGTCGTACGGGATGACGCGTTTGATCTGTTCCAGAATTTTCTGGATGATCTCTGCAAATTCGACCGTGCTGACCAGGCTGGCAAGGCTTTCGCGCAAGGTCTCCGATTCAGCGTTCCTCGCTTCCAACTCGTGGATGAGCGACTCCATTTTT
>CAYPHR010000161.1:5080-7082 GCA_964410375.1 uncultured Anaerolinea sp.
TCTGCGAGTTCCCGCTGGATCTGCAGGGAATTCCGGAACAGAGACTCCGACAACACACGCGCCATGACCGCTGTGATGACCACGATAATGGATGCCAAATAGAAACTTGCTGGCGCACTATGAATAATGCCGGCGGGAATATACAAACCATGTATCTCTCCGAATACCAGCCAGACAAGGCATGCAAGTGTCAGGATGGTCAAAAAGATCATGGTCTGTCGTTTTGTGACCAGACTGGCAATGATGAGGATCGCAGGAAAAGCGAGCATGGTGACATGGTGAATCCCCGCTCCACGAGTGGCAAGGATCGTATTCAGGAGGATCAATTCCACAGAGAGCAGAACCGCCGTCATCTCGAATTTTTCGCGGCTCACAAGGTAATACCCCATTAGCACAGGCAGAATGCCCGTCAACAACAGGTTCGATGATGATACATTGCCGGATATGTACCCGATGACACTGCCCGCGATCATTGCCACAATCACCAGGGTGAGACACCATCGGAATACGTTTTTTATATTATTAATATCTCCGTAGATTTCGCCCAATGGGAGCGTTTTTCTCGTTTGTGCACTGGTAGCAGCCATGGTCTTTGTTCCTTTGATTTTTACGACCATAATTATCTTCACCATTGTACCGCTTGTTTTTGTTAAAGAATGTGCTATAATATTTAGAAAATTTGTTCTTTTATTGGTAAAGGAGAATCTCATGACCCAAAAAGTGATGGTCTTCGTTGGGACAACCAAGGGTGGTTTTATTCTGGAAAGTGATCCTGCCCGCAAAAAATGGACAATGAGCGACATCCTCTTCAAGAGTTGGAACATGATGCACATGAGACTGGACCCGCGTGATAACCGCATTCATGCGGCGGTCAGCCATTTTGTTTATGGACCAACCACCCATTACTCTGACGATTTTGGAAGGACATGGACTCAAGCAAAACAGAATCCGATCATTCCGCGCCCGTCAACGTCGGGGCGTCCACCCAGCACAGTGGAGGAGGCGTTCCGCTCGGAGGCAGGTGAAGAGATAAAAGACAAACCGGAGAAAATGATCAAGGTCTGGAATATCACGCCCGGGCGCGTTGATGAGCCGAATGTCCTGTATGCAGGCGCACAACCGGCTTCCCTGTTCATATCCAAAGATCGCGGCGAGACATGGGAGATCAACGAAGGCTTCTTCGACCATCCACATCGCGGGAAGTTCTTCCCCGGCAACGGCGGATTCTGCCTGCATACGATCATGCTCGACCCATCCAACTTGAGCCGCATGTACATTGCAATGTCAACGGGAGGCTGCTACCGCACGGATGACGGCGGGAAAACGTGGAATCCGTTCAATAAGAATGTCCGCGCCGATTTTCATCCCGAAAAATTTCCCGAATATGGGCAATGCGTGCATAAGATGGCAATGCACCCATCCAATCCAAACGTGCTCTATCAGCAAAATCACTGCGGAATTTATCGCAGCGACAATGCCGGCGAGGACTGGATTGACATCGGCGAGGGCAAACTGCCAACCCGCTTCGGATTCCCGATCGTGGTCCATCCCACCGACCCAAAAACGATCTATGTGGTCCCTGAGGAAAGCGATGAATTCCACGTAAGTATAGATGGAAAACTCGCTGTGTGGCGCAGCCGCGATGCCGGCGATACCTGGCATCGCCTGTCGAATGGACTGCCCGAACGCGCCTATGTGGATGTTTTGCGGGAAGCGATGGCGACGGATACCTTCGAAGATGCCGGCATTTATTTCGGCACGAATACGGGACAGATCTTCCACTCCCGCGACTCCGGAGATACCTGGGAATTGCTGGCGGATTTCCTGCCTCCCATCCAATCGATAGAAACCGCGGTTGTAGAGGTTTAAAGGCAAGAGGCTGTCACTCACGGGTGACAGTCTCTTTTTTGCGAGGAATGGTAGAATTTCGCGAAATTCCATTAGCGCAACCTTTCACGAATGGACGGGGTTATATTCATCAGAATCCGTCATTTTTTACCGA
>CAYPHR010000162.1:0-7069 GCA_964410375.1 uncultured Anaerolinea sp.
GCTGGTGGCGGATACAAGCCAGAGCCGCGCCAACCTTCTCATGGACAGAGTCAGGCAGGGTCGGAGTCTGCAGCGCGTTTACGAGCGGAGGGATGGCGTCATCAGAAAGGTCAAGGAAGTACCGCGAGTCGAGGTCTTCACTTGCATCTCCCTGAATCTCGCGTTGGATGTTTTGCTTGACGATGAACGCATCCACGTTAAGGAGCGGGAGCGAGATGGCGAATCCAAGGGAAGCGATCAGCATGGCGAACGCGAAGGCGCGTTCTTTGCGAAGGATTTCGAGAACGATGGTGGCGACGAGCAGTAGACCGATCCAGACGAGGAAGACATGGGTGTAGGTGCGCAGACGGGTGAAGCCGTACGCCGCCTCATACAAGACCAGGCGCTGGTACGCGGAAACGAGCATGACCAACAGCAAAGCGACAAGCGCAATGCCCAAACCTGAGAAGATCTTTCGCTGGGTTTCGGTTTCGCGTTTGGTGATGCCGCTTAAGGTGAGCAGCATCAGCAGGGCAAAGAACGCCACCGTGACCAGTTCGCCAAATCCGCGGCGGGCGTATTCAGCATAGGAGTAGCCCTCGAAGGTGATGTTGGCGGTGCCGCCGAAGAAATATTGGAATTGGATGATCACAAAAAGCGCGAACAGCAAAACCACGCTTCCCAACACGATGCTCGATTCGGTGAAACCGAGGAAGGGCGGGATCAACGACTTTTCCTCGCCGACCAGTTTCTCGTCTTTCGAGGCGGATGCGGCGTGCAGGACGACGCCCATCAACGCATAAGCGACGATTAGAATGTAGATCAAACGGAAGATGTATTCGGGCAGGTTTTCGAGTTTGAACATCTCGATGAACGCATCCAGCCGTTGACTAAAGACCATGTCCGCGGAGGCGAGCAGGGAGGCAAAGACCGCCACGACCGGCAGGGCGATCAGGATTCCGCGCAGAAGGGGCATGAATTTGTATTTTGCGGGCGGCTTTCCCGAGTCTGCCTGCGCCTTGCGCGCTTCGGAGGTAAACGAGATCGGGCGCGCAAGCAGACTGCCGATCAGGGACAATGCCTTCATGAAATAATCCGCGAGCGAGTACTGCATCCAGCGCCCGCCGAGGTAAGTGACGGTCAGAATGGTGAGCGTGAGCAGGGTGAAGGTGACGGCGAGGAAGGTCGTCATCGGCTCGGCGCGCAGGAAGGTCACGGCGGCGAAGAAGCCGAAGAGCGGGAGCAGGATAAGGGAGGAACGATGCGGGCGCAGTCCGTTGCTCAAGAGAAGGTAAAAGACGACGATCAGTCCAGCCGTCCAGAAGATGGCGAAGTTGATGCCGAAGCCTTTATCCCAGAAGAGGAAGTCGAAGACCCAGCCGAGGGCGAGGACGATGAGCCAGAGTTTGGTTGGATTGGTTTTCATGGATTGCTCCTAAATGGATTTACCGTAGTGTTGCAAAGGCATTGGCAAGGATAGCCCGGCGGGACTTGCGGAGTCTCTCAAAAGGTATCAAATTTCTGAAAATGACGCAATTTCCTGTCCCTTGCCCAGCAATGATTACAGTTTTGTGAGAAACCAAATTCGGGCTATTGACATCCGAAATATTCTGTGACATACTTTCGGCATCGTTCCGGGGGCAAACAAATTGAATTCGCCATCCTAATGAAAGGAGGAGGTGATGTCTAACATGGATAGTAGCATTAAACCCAGCGCTGTGGCATCCCTCCTCAAGTAAGAAGGAAGCCACAGCGCCCCACGAGTGCCGTCCGCAAGGACGGCACTCTGGTTTAAAACCGTAAGGGCGCGAGCGGTGCTGCGCCCCTACGGGGGTTAATAAAACCCGACGGAAGAATCCACCGTCCGCGCGTATTCGTCGATCCCCCCGCGCACGTTGAAGACGTTCTTATACCCCTGCTGTGCCAGCCACGCGGTCACCTGCATGCTGCGGTTGCCGTGGTGACAGATGATATAGACGGGCACTTCCTGTGATGTGACCGACTCGGGCAGCCCGCCCGGTCCTTCGTTTGAAAGGCGGCTCACCGGCGTGACCTCCAGCCTGCTGTCTTCGATCTTGGCATATCCCAACTCGACGAGTTCGCGCACATCCAGCAGGACGAATTTGTCTTCGGATTTCAGTTTCTCGGATAGTTCGGTGACAGTGATTTCTGGAAACATGGACGATCTCCGTGGGGGACAGCGGCGCTGTGCCCCTTGTAATTATTTTTTCGCGGCGGGCGCGTAGAACTTCTCCACGTATTCCTTGACCATGCGGCGGGTGGAGAATTGCGGGATGACGGTCTTCATCGCGTCCTTCATGCGGGCAATCCAATCATGGGACATTTCCTTCGGATCGCGGTCATAGAACAGCGGGATGATCTGATGCTCGAGCGTTCGATACAGACTTTCGGCATCGGCGGCATCCTGTGCCTCGGCAGATTCGTACTCCCTCTCTTCGCCGATTGCCCAGCCATTGCGCTCGTTGTACGCCTCCCGCCACCAGCCGTCGAGAATGGAAAAGTTCAATACTCCGTTAATGGCGGCTTTCATGCCCGAAGTCCCGCTGGCTTCGTAGGGACGGCGCGGGGTGTTCATCCATACATCCACGCCCTGGACGAGATAGCGGGCGAGGTTCATGTCGTAATCTTCGAGGAAGACGAGACGCCCGCCCGTTTCTGCTTTCTTGACCGTGCGGTACACCTTCTGGATCAACTGCTTGCCGGGCTCATCGGCGGGATGCGCTTTGCCGGCAAAGATGATCTGCACGGGCATGTTCGGGCGGTTGATGATGTCGAGCAGGCGTTCCACATCCGACATGATGAGGCTGGCGCGTTTGTACGTGGCGAAGCGGCGCGCAAATCCAATGGTCAGCGCGTAGGGATTGATGAGCACGCCCGAGGAAACGACCTGCACGGGATGAAATCCGCCATGACGCCAGCGGTCACGGACGCGCTCGCGCAGGTAGAATGCCAGTTTTCGTTTGAGGTGCAGGCGCACCGCCCATAACTCATCGTCAGGGATGGAATCCACTTTCTCCATGAATTTGTGGTCATCAAGACGGTCGTACCAGTCCGCGCCGAGATGTTTTTCGAGCAGGAGGTTCATGCGGCGGGCGAGCCAGTTGCGGGTGTGCACGCCATTGGTGACATGGTCGATCGGCACATCCTTCACGTCAAGATCGCTCCACAGGAACTTCCACATATCGCGCGAGACTTCGCCGTGCAGTTCGGACACACCGTTGCTGCCTCCCGATAATTTCAGCGCAAGGATCGGCATGGAATACGTCTCGCCGTGCGGCTGGTGATGCTTGGCAACATCCACGAATTCGGAGCGGGTGAGTCCCAGCTCGGACCAGTAGGTGGCGAGATATTTGTCAATTAACCAGAGCGGGAATTCGTCGTTCCCTGCCGGGACGGGCGTGTGGGTGGTGAAGACGTTTTGCGGGAGGGTCTGTTTGGCGGCATCGGCAAAGGGAAGTCCTTTTGCCACGAGTTCACGAGCCCGCTCCAGGGTCAGGAAGGAGGCGTGCCCCTCATTCATGTGCCAGACGGCGGGGTCGTATCCCAACGCCCGCAAAGCGCGGACTCCGCCGATCCCCAGCAAAATCTCCTGCATGATGCGGCGGTCCAGGTCGGACCAGTACAGGCGGGCGGTGAGCAGGCGGTCATAGTCGTTGTTGCTTTCGACATTGGAATCCAGCAGGTAGAGCGGGATGCGACCGACGCGCACCTCCCAGATCTGGAAGTGGATACTGCGGTCTGGGAATTTGATCTCAAGGGTGAGCGGTTTCCCGTCCTGCGTGACGAGCGCGACAGGCAGATGCTCGAAGTGCAGAAAATTGTTGAGCGCCTCCTGCCAGCCGTCCTCGCTGATGCGCTGGGAGAAGTAACCCTGCGCGTACATGAAGCCGACAGCAACGAACGGCAAACCGAGGTCGGAGGCTTCCTTGAGGTGGTCGCCGGAGAGCACGCCCAAGCCGCCCGAATAGATGGGCAGGGTTTCGTGCAAACCGTATTCCATTGAGAAATATGCGATGGGATTTTTCAGCTCGGGGTGCGCCTGCTGTGACCAGGTCTCTTTTTTGAAGTAATCGTCGAATGCCGCAAAGACTTCATCGTACAGCGCAAGATAATCCTTGTCCTTGGCGGCTTGCTTCAAGCGTCCATGCTCGATCTCGTTCAGCAGGCGGATCGGGTTGTGGGCGAGGCGTTCCCACAGGTCATAATCGAGTCGCCCGAAGAGTCGGGTCGCTTCAGGATGCCACGTCCACCACAGATTGGTGGCAAGTTCGCCGAGGCGCGTGATGCGCTTGGGCAGGTCGAATTTTTGGGAGGGAGAAGTGATGAATTTCATAGCTTGAAATGATACCGTAAAAGGTTCCAACGGGGAATTTTCGGGTCAGCGAATTAGTTTGGAACGCAAACTAATTCTATCACTGCTTGAAAGATCGGGAGAAATGCGCGCCGAGTCAGAACTTTTTATGACCAGAGTTCATGCAGGTTGTTTTTAGCAGGGAAAAATTCGCCAATCTGTGCCACATCCGATTTTAAGGTTTGGGCGGGTTATCTGAGACTGGAATTGGGGGATGATTAATTCCAGATGAAAAAAGTCCGCTTATTAATAGTCTGATTAGAGCCGTCGAAACCGTATTGACAACCTTTGCAAAATGTATAAAATACAAACATTACATTTACAAAACCTTTGCAAATGTACAACAATCTGAAATGGAGAGAATAGAAAAATGAAACGCAATTCCCTGCTCGTCGTATTACTCGTCGCGTTCGCCCTGGTTTTGGCGGCATGCGGTCCCGCGGCAACGCCGGAGCCCACCGCCGTACCGGAGCCCACAGCGATCCCTGAACCCACCGCCATCCCGGAACCTGAATTGGCGGACATCGTAGACACCGCCATTGCTGACGGCCGCTTCACGACCCTCGTCGCCGCCGTCCAAGCCGCTGAATTGGTAGATGCCCTCAAGGGTGAAGGTCCGTTCACTGTCTTCGCCCCCACGGATGACGCTTTTGCCGCACTGCCCGAAGGGACCGTCGAGAGCCTGCTCCTGCCCGAGAACAAGCAAGCTCTGACTGACATCCTGCTCTACCACGTGGTGGAAGGCAAGGTCATGGCTGAAGATGTGGTCGGCTTGACCAGCGCCACCACCCTGCTCGGCAAGGACATTGCCATCAAGGTTGATATGGGCAATGTGTACATCAATGATGCCCAGGTCATTATCACCGACATCGAGACCTCCAACGGCGTGATCCATGTCATCGACGCGGTCATTCTGCCCCCGTCCGATGAAGAAGCACAGACCATTGTTGAGATCGCCGTCGCTGACGAACGCTTCAGCACCCTCGTAGCTGCTGTCACCGCCGCAGACCTGGTCGAAACCCTGAGCGGAGAAGGTCCCTTCACGGTCTTCGCCCCCACCAATGACGCCTTTGCCGCCCTGCCCGCAGGCACGCTCGACAGCCTGCTCCTGCCGGAGAACAAGCAAGCTCTCACCGACATCCTGCTCTACCACGTCGTTTCCGGCAAGGTCATGGCTGCGGATGTGGTCGGTCTGACCAGTGCGACCACCGTGCTCGGCAAGGACATCACCATCACCGTCCGCGATGGCAAGGTCTTCCTGAACGACACCGTTGAAGTCATCATCACCGACATCGAAGCATCCAACGGCGTGATCCATGTCATTGACGCGGTTCTCCTCCCGCCTCAATAAGTACCATCTTCTTCTCCTTACTGAGTTTGTGCAAGTAGAAAGGACGGGCATGATGCCCGTCCTTTCGATTCTCGTTCCAGCCCGCCTCCTCCCTGACCCGAAACCTGCCCGGCGTTAGACGTGTTCGCCCACCTCCGCAAAGTGACTGCGCACCTTCGCCGCGAACTGGCGGTCGGTCAATTTGTCGGCGGGGAAAATGCCCTTGACGGGCGGGCAGGTCTTCTCACGTTCGAGGCGTTTCTTCAATTCCTTCTTTGCTTCGCCGGGACCGAAGATCAGAACTTCGTCCGCGCCGCGCAGGTGGTCGATCACACTTTCATAGTATTTGTTGAGATAGCCGTCATACTGTTTGTCGAACTGGTCGTCCCCTTTTTGATATTGGGCGCTGTATGGCGCGCGCGAACGAGGCGCTCCGCGCAGGCGGAGATGTTCAATGCCAGATTCGATTTTCCGCATCACCTCGCCTTTTTCACTCACCGTCAGGATCACCGCCCGTTTGTGGTCAATCCAAATGCCGATCTGCTTCGCCATGGATTCATCCTTTCTGTGTGTGCCACTTTCAGTATACGACTTTTTGGAAACGGAAACAAACCGAATCCTACGCATGGGGGTTATAAACATCAACCCCTCTAGAGAAAGGACAAGTCATGAAAGACGATCTCATCCTGCCCATCACTCGCATCGTTGCCGTCGTCGTGATCCCGTTCCTGTGGCTGGCGTTCCTGATCCTGTTCTTCTTCCCCGACCAGACCGGTGAACGCTTCGCCTGGCAGATCACACCGCACATGACCTCGTTATATATCGGCGCGGGTTATCTCGGAGGTTCATGGCTGTTCGTCAATATGCTCAGCCAAAAACGCTGGCACCGTGTATACAGCGGCTTCCTGCCCATTACCACTTTCACCTGGTTCATGCTGTTCGCCACCCTCCTGCACTGGGAGCGTTTCTCGCACGGCAAACTCGGTTTCACACTCTGGCTGATCCTGTACGTCGTTACGCCGTTCCTCGTTCCCTTTGTGTGGATGAAGAATCGCAAGGCGGATACCGGTCAACCCGAAGGATCGGATGCGGTCGTCCCCTCTGCCATGGTGTGGATCATGCGCATCATCGGGATCATTGCGCTTGGTACGGTCATCGTCGGCTTTTTCTCCCCTGAAACATTGATCCGCATCTGGCCCTGGATGTTGACCCCGCTGACCGCCCGCATCATGTGTGGATGGATCACCCTGCTTGGCGTAGGCTCCTTCGCCATATCCACAGACCGGCGCTGGACTGCGTGGCGCGTCCCCATGCAAAGCATTTTCATCTGGCACGCGCTGGTCCTTGTGGCGTTCTTCATGAAAGCATCCGACTTTACGGGGAGCATC
>CAYPHR010000163.1:0-7025 GCA_964410375.1 uncultured Anaerolinea sp.
AACTATTGTTTATCCTGCAAGGACATACCGACCAGCACACCCTTGCCAATGTGCGCGGACAACCGAGACGTTTCGGTTATTCGCGATAGAAGATGCGCATGTGCTCGTCGCGCGCGGCGTAGTCGTTCCAGACCAGGAATTCGATGGCGTTGACGAGTTCTTTGTAATCCAGAAGCGGGTTCTCGTGTGTCATTTCCTGCGCGATGGACTCGGTGTTGTGCCCTGGGTGCCCCCTGATCCATTCATGGGCTAAGGCGGCAAGGTCCTCAAGGGGCGGACGGTGAACAGAGGGAGGAGGGGTCATAGGGCACTCGCGATCTGGGCACGCGGTTCTGTGCCTGTTTCGGTGCCGTCCACTTCCCCGAATTCGTGGGCGTACTTCTCGACCTTCTTTTCGTCCACCTTGAGGGCGGCGGGCAGGTTCGTGACCACCCATTTGCGCATGGCTTCGGGGTCGCGGACGACGAAGGTCTTGAACGTCTTGATGGCGACCTTGGGGTGGGGAGTCTTCGTGCCTGTTTCGACATGGAGGGCGAGTGCCATGGATTTGATCTGCGATTCCAGGCAGGCGACTTCTTCCGCGGCTTGCGCGGCGGTACCCTTCAAGATCGCAAGTTCGGGATCTTCGAGAAGTTGCTTCTGCCGTTCGTCGGCTGCCTGTTTATCCGCGGCAAAGGCGGCACGGGCAAGCGCAAGTTCGTTGATGAGTTGTTCGAGCGTTTCGGTCATGAGGTTTCTCCTGATTTGATAACTTCCTGAATGATGGGCGCGGCTTTCTTGAGCGACAGCAGGCGAATGCCGCGCGGGATGCTGAAGTCACGCTCCATCATCCCAAGGTGCTGCATCCGGTCGAAGTAGTAGGTGATGACGGACGTGCTGGCGGCGAATCCGGCATCCACGAGTTCCTGAATGGCGGGCGGGTAGCCGTGCTCCTTTTTATACTCATCCATCCAGCGGTGCATCCGCACAAGTTTCGTCGCGCTGCGGTAGGTCTGCGCGCGGCGCGATGCGCCTGCCGCCAGTTGAGAGATGTATTGTTTCGACACGCCGAGTTCGCCCGCGATCTCGCGGTGCGTCTTGCCCTGCGCGATCATGGCAAGGACCAGTTTCTTCTTGTCTGTGGTGTTCATCATGGTGTACTGCTCCTTTGGATAAGCGCCGTGTGGAAGGCGCGGTAATTGATTTTTGTGCCTGTCACCCAGACGGTGTGGGTGACAGGATGGTTGCGGCGCGCGGTCTCCCCGCCGCCCGGGTGGTAGGACGCGGCGAGGCAGTGCTGCCGCGCGAGTTCCAGGACTTCCACGGCTCTGCCTGCGGTGTCGCAGGAGATGGGGGTCGGGTCGATATTCATCGCGGTTTGTACTCCTTCGGTGCGGATGGGTTGCAGATCGGGCAGTAGGTCGGGGTGTTCTTGGTGCGCTTGAGTTTGCGTTCAAAATGGCGGTCTGCGCCTTCAAAGACACGCGCCAGTACGAACGTAATACCCGCTTCCATGACGCGCCGTGTGAAGTTGCAGTTCGCCGTGCCGCGGCGATGGTGCTCAAGGCGATCCCGCAGGGTGCGTGAGTTGGTCGAGAAGCCGACGTAGTGACGGGCATGGGAAAATGGTTGTTCAAGGTGAAGGATATAGACGGTCATGGTGGATCTCCTAGAACGGGCGGCAGGCGTACAAAAAATGCGCCCACGTTTTGTATGCGTTTTCGCCGTTGAGCAGATAAAACTTTCCATCGGTCGTGAAGATCTCGATGGACATGGTATCGCCTTCATTGACGGGCGGGTATTGCTTGACAGCCACGACGTTTCCAACGCCTTCGTTGAGAATGAAATGCGGTGCGACCTGTATGTATTTGGGTTCCATGTTTCTCCTTTCGGAAAGTCCCTTGGAAACATTCCACGAAACCGAGGGACTTTCCTTTCGTATTGGGATGTGTCATCTCCAGCCCAGGCGGGCAGGATGGATAACCTACTTCTGGTGGTCGTGGGCGAGGACGACCAGGGCGGCTTCGCGCTCGGCGTCGTTGCCGTGTTCCACGACATAGCGCAACTGCGTTTCGTCCAATTCTCCGAGCATCTTCGTACCCTTTTTGCCCTTGACCTTGAGGGTCTTGGCTTCGTTGTAGGAGATGCCTTCCTCGACGGCTTCGGTCTCCGCTTCGGTGAACTCCTCCGCAACGTCCGTAACGTTATCGGGAAGGATGGGTTGCCCCGTGTTGGACTGTTCGAGCATGAGGGCAACCGGGGTGGATTCGTAGGTCTCCAGCAGATAGCGGGTGAAGTCGGGGCGGATCTCCAGTTCCACGTCATAGCGCATCTTTTTCTTCTTCGCGCCGGTGGAGTCGGTGTAGGTGCCTTCCACTTCGGTGCGGCGCAGGACGAGCGGTATGGTGTTCGCTCCCCTCCCGGTTGCCCGGCAGATCTCCGACACGATCTGGATGGTGGAATAGATCTGCGGGATGTCGTACCAGTAGCCGCCGGTGATGAGCGTGAACGTGGCGAGGCGTTTGAGTTCGCGGATGACGACGGTCAGGCGTCCGACCGCCTTGAACTTGATCTCCGCGCCGGATTCCTTCGCCTTGCCGAGTACAAGTTCGGGGGTATGCGGGACAGCCTGCCCGATGGGGAATTTGTTGGCGATCTGCCCGGCGGGGGTGTCGGGGTTGGTCGAGTGTTCGATCACCACGCCGTCGCGGATGAGTGTCTGGTTGGTTTCCACGTCGTACAGATAGGTGATGACGCGCTCGTCCGAGCGGGCGATCAACTGACTGTGGGTGTAGGCTTCCAGCCAGAACGAAAAGTTCTGTTCGGCATCGGGGAAGGCGAGAAAGACATTCAACGCCTTGATCTCGTTCGTGCCGTACAGGTTGTACAGTTCGGCTTCGATGTTGTCGGCGGGGTTGGCGGTTGATTCAGCGCACTTGAAGATAAAATGCGGCATTTCCTTGGGGCGCGTCACGATCTGACCATTGCGTCCCTTCTTGGGCTTGTCGCCTTCCATGACCGGCACTTGAATGCCCTTGCGGATGGTGCCGATGCGGGGCAAACGCAGACCGCGCTGCATGACATTGTATAGAGGCATGATGTTTCTCCTTTTCTAAAATCCCATTGCCGCCAGAAGTTCCTTCTGGCTTTTGGGTTGATCGATGCGGATGGGGAGTCCGTCCGAGATTTCGAGGGCTTCGGACAGCCCGATCAGACAGCGCCCATAGTCGAGATAATCCTGTTCGCGGGCGTGTCCCACCCAACGCTGGGTGACGTAGCCGAGGGTCTCGTACCGGCACAAATGGCACAAGACAATGCGGTGCGATCCGGGCAACAGGTTGCCTTCGTCGTCATAGGCGGGCACATCGCGCCGCGACATGACGACCTGCCCCCAGCAGTTCGAGCAGACCTTGCGGCTCTCGGTGCGCACTGCCATTTCGTAGGGCATCGGTTCGACCAGGTAGAGGGGGCGCATCCAGTCCAGGTTGAGCGGGTAATCGCAGTGCGGGCATGACAGGATGGGGCGCCCCTCCTTGCGGCGGTGGTCGTTCGCAGAGGCGCGGGCGTAAAAGACGGGATAGTCGCCGGACAGGTCGGCAAAGAGCACGCGCCCGCAGGCATGACGGCGGGGGAACAGCGGGGTGTCGTGGTCGATGGGGGATTCGTCGGCGTAGGGGTTGCGGATGGAGACGTTCATAACTCGATCTCCGGCAATGTCGCCCAGCATTCGCTCATCCAGCGGTCGATGGCGTCGGACTGTTCGATGGCGGATGCGCCGGGGTCGTCCATCACGTCCGCCAGTTTCAGGTCGGCAAGTTTGCGGCGGATGGCGGCTTCGTATTCGTCGTGCTTTCCATCGGCGCGGAGTTTGTACACATCGTCGTACCAGTTGTGGAAGGCTTCGGTGGCTCCCATGATCTGCTTGATCTCCCCGATCATGATCTCACGCGGCGATTGAACGAACAGGGCGCGGCGGGTGTCGCTGCGCTGGGTGGACGCTGCGCGTCCGGTAAGGTTGAGGTTCTTGGTTCGTGCCATGGTTTTCTCCTTTTTTGTTTGGTATTGTCATTCTAGCATGTATTTTCTACCGCGTCAAGGGTATTGAATAATCCGTATTGACACAATTTACATGACAGGGTACGATAACCGAAACGTCTCGGAACGTTTCGGTCATGAGTAAAAAGAAGGTCAATTTCACGGACAAATTCATCGTGTTGTGCCCGCCTGATACGCGGGATCATCTCGTGGCGATCAGTTACTATCGCGGGGAGGCGGGCAGTTACGCGGGTCCGGCGCGCGACTTCATCGCGCGTGGCATCCGTGAGTTCATCGAATCGCTCTCGGCGGAGGACAAAAAGCGATTCGATGAAATCCTTTCCAACGTGCGCATCACTCATAATTCTGGGGGTTGAATTCCTGGGAGGTCATCCCAAGTTTTTGTTTGAGTTGCTGCTGCTTGAGGGCTTCGGTCTCGATCTTGAGTTCCTGGAGCATGACCTTGTTGTGCGCCTCTGCCAGTTTCGCATGGATGGCGGCGGCGGCTTTCTGTTTCTGCTCCAGTTCCGCGATCTTGAGTTGCTGGAGTCGATCCTTTGCCGCCTTATCTTCGGCTTCGATGCGGAGGCGCTCAAAGACGATGTAAATCGGCGTGAGGGCGATCACGACGGGAAGGATGATGAACAGGAATGTGTACATATTGGCGGGTCTCCTATTGGGCAGCGGCATGGGCGCGGCGCTGCGCGTCCAGAACAGCAAGATATTTTTTCTGATACCGTGTATGGGTAATGACGGTTCCCTTCCTGCCGGGGTAATTCTCAAACACAAACCAAAGTCCATCGGCTCCCTTCTGGGCAATAAAGGTGACGCGGTTGCTGCGGCGGGGGTCGAATTCGACATACTCGTTCCATTCGCCCTTTCTGCCTTCATACCGAAACACGCGGTAGGAAAGAAGATCGGTATCCATGATGGCAGCCTTGATGTTCCTGGCTTTGATGGTCAATGTTTCAATTCCATCATCGGTCATTACTTCAATTGTGTATGTTTTCATTAGGTTTCTCCTCTTAGGTGGAAATCGGCATGACGACGGCTTCGCGCTGCCCGTCTGTCATGTGGATGGATGAATTCCTTGCGTTCGTCCGCAGGGTGACGGTCTCGCCGTCCATCCCTGACAGGGCTTCGAGAAGGAATTTCGGATTGACAGCGAATCGCATGTCTTTCCCATGGTGGGAGTACGTGACTTGTACGGTCCGGTAGGTTGTGCCGTACATATTGACCTTTTTCACAACCGGGAAGGTCGTGTGGCGGGATGTTTCCCATTGCATCGTGTGCCATTCCCCCCAGACGCGACCGTGCCCCTCGCTCGCGGCTTCGTATTGCAACGCGCCGTTGACGGTCAGGTACAAACTGGGGATGAAGGAATTGCGCGGGGTGTCTCCCTTACCGATGGCAAGCGCCTGCTTGCAGGTCGTTTCCAGTGCGGCGCGGGTGATGGTGAAGATGCAGCCGTCCGCGCTGCGCGCCTGCTCCAGCAGGTTATGGATCTGGTCGCACTTGCCGCATTCGCATTTTGGCAGGCTGGGGTCATGGTGCATCCGGTTGCCGTCCGTGGAAATGTTGCCATGCACAGTGCCGATGTAATCGTAGGCGCTACCCTTTGGGGTTTTCTTGCTGGTGGATATTTGCAGCCATTTGGTCATGATCGTGTCTCCTGTTTTGTTTGGTTTCTGGGGCGTAATCCCCATTCGCAAGCCCTCCATCATGGGATGAAGGGCAAGCGGGCGGGTATTACAAGTGAATCACCTGACGACCAGTATTATATGTGTAATAGCCGGTCGGATTGTCGTGGGGGGTGTGCTTGCGCAGCCACGGACAAATCTTGCGCGCGGTCTCGCTGGTGACAGGCTCGGCAACATAATTGCCGGTGTCTTGACTGTACTCATTATCCTCAACCCATGCGTCACGCTCGGCGGCGGAATCGAAGGCGTACAGCGTCCAACATGGAGAGTCGTAGGTGTAATTGAGTCCCATGTAACTATGGGCGGCGTAATAATGCTTGTGGGGTGTGGTCATTTAAGTCTCCTGTTTTCTCCCCGTCTCTCCGGGGTGTCTGTGGATTGGATTAGTGTACTGCGCCCATGTTGCAGGTGTTGCAACATGGGGTGAATTTTGTCAGGCTTGCGCCTTCCATCGGGCATACCATCGGCGGGGATGGTATGCCCTAGCAGGGCGTAAGGATTACACATCCTCCAGCAGCGAGGGCGGGGGATTTAGAAACTCCTCCAGCATTTGCAGGGCATTGTACAGTCCGACAATATCACTCCCTATCTGGTGGTTTTCCAGCCTCACGGCGGGCGGCGTGTTGGTCATGGTCTCGCAGCAGGCGGGATTTTTCACCAGATAGGCATTCCCCAGCGCCTTGTCCGGGTCGATCTTGCGCGCCAGTCCCATAACGTCCGGGGCGGTCAGGTGTGCTTTTGCGCGGCGCATATTCGCGCGGATGGTCTCCAGTTTTTTGATCTGTTCTTTTGTCAAGTTGTTCGTTTTCATCTTCGGTAATCCTTTTTATTTCCACCCGCCGGGCAGCCGGTACACATACGGCGGCGTGATGCGGATGGTCTCGTCGGCGGTCAAAAACTCCAGCCCGCCGGGAATGGGGCGGATGATGGTATAGCAGCGGTCCGCGTGGCATGTGCCGATGTACCATCCCGGCGCGCCGTTTTGCAGGCGTCCGGCAGTCCATCCGGCGGCGTGTGCCATGCCCGCAAGCATGGCAATAAGTACAAGGACAAGCAGGGCTTTTTTCATGGTGGGTTATTCTCCCTTCGCCTTCATAATGGCGGCGCGGACTACATTTCCAATTGTTGCGTAATCCCAAACAATCCCGCTGTTTTCGTTGATTTCCTCCAGCGTGGCAAGCAGGGCGGCGCGTTCTTCAAGCAGGGCGCGAATGTCCGGGCAGGATACTGCCTTTATACTGCCTGTTTCGCTTTCATTCGCGCGGTTGGTGATGTATTCAATGGTTTCCTTATTCATCGGGGGAGTCTCCT
>CAYPHR010000164.1:0-7006 GCA_964410375.1 uncultured Anaerolinea sp.
GCCAAGCAAAACGGGATTTGGCGCACACTCCATTTCCCCGACCAATTAGACCATTTAGACCACCCGACCAAGCGACTAACCGACCAGTCAGACCATTCAGACTACCCGACCACCCACCTCTTTCTTCTTTCCAACCTTCCAACCTGCAAACTTTCTACTTTCCCCACTTTCCACTTCCCGACCATTCAGACCAATTAGACCAAACGACCAATCAGACCATTCAGACCAACCCCGCAAATATAGTAGAATCACCTTCCACTAAAAGCCCACTAGTACCACCAAGCGCCAAATCCCATGAAACTTGTCACCACCGCCCAAATGCGAGCCATCGAAAAGGAAGCCGATTCCAAAGGCGTGTCCTATGCTCAAATGATGCAAAACGCCGGGCGCGGACTTGCCGAGATCGTCCATGCCATGGGGCAGGCGAACGGCTGGGATGAAGTCACAGGCATCGTCGGTTCGGGCAACAACGGCGGCGACGCGCTGGTCGCGCTCACATGGCTGGCGGAAGCGGGCTGGCGCACGCACGCCTATCTCGTCAACCGCAAGCCCGATGAACTCGTCACACGCTATCTCGAAGCGGGTGGCGAACTTGCCCATGCGGCAGGCGATGCGGAGAGTGAGTCCCTGCATGGCTGGCTGACCGCATCCGCCGTCCTGTTGGATGGTCTGCTTGGGACGGGCATCAAACTCCCGCTTAAGGAAGAAGCGGCGCGCGTCCTTGCCGAAACGAATCGCATCCTGTCCGAGACCGACCTGCCGCCCTTCGTCGTCGCCGTCGATTGCCCCTCTGGCGTTGATTGTGATACAGGCGCTGCTGCCCGTGAAACCATCCCCGCCGATCTCACGCTCACGATGGCGGCGGTCAAGCAAGGCTTGCTCAAACTGCCCGCGTTCGAACTGGCGGGCGAACTGGATGTGATCGGGATTGGTCTGCCTGATGGTTTGGATTCATGGAATGCGCTCACAACGGATGCTGCGGATTGGGAAATGGTCGCGGACCTGCTGCCGGAGCGAACCCCCGCTTCGCACAAAGGGACATTTGGTACTGCCTTCGTGATGGCGGGTTCGACCTCCTATACCGGCGCGGCGTTGCTGGCTGGGAGCGCCGCCTATCGCATTGGCGCGGGTTTGGTGAGTATGGCTGTGCCCGAACCCTTGCACGCCGCGCTGGCAGGACACCTGCCCGAAGCCATCTGGCTGCCGCTCCCGCATCAGAAAGGGTTCATCTCCGAAGCCGCCGTTGAGGTTGTTTTGAGCAACTTGGAACGCGCCACCGCGGTCTTGATCGGTCCCGGTCTTGGCGATACGCCAACGACCGCGAAATTCGTCGCGCAGGTACTGCCCCCGATAAAACTCCCGCTGGTGATCGATGCCGATGGATTGCGGCACGTTTCCAAGATCGAAGATTGGCATAAAAAAATATCCGCGCCTGCCGTGCTGACTCCGCACCCCGGTGAAATGTCCGCGCTGACCGGCTTGCCCGTTTCTGAAATTCAGCCAAACCGTGCAGAGATCGCGCTGAAATACGCGCAGGAATGGGGGCATGTCGTTGTGCTGAAAGGCGCGTTTACCCTCATCGCATCACCTGACGGGCGCTCGACGGTCATCCCTGTTGCCACGCCCGCTCTTGCCCGTGCCGGTACCGGCGATGTGCTGGCAGGTTTGATCGCCGGTCTGCTCGCGCAAGGCTTGGATCCCTATCATGCCGCCATCGCGGGAGCGTTCATCCATGCGCAGGCGGGGCTGCTTGCCGCCGAAACTCTCGGCGCGACCGCGTCCGTCCTTGCCAGCGATGTGCTGAATGCCGTTCCTGAGATCGTTGCGGAGTTGGAGTAGCAGGAACGATCCTTTCTTGTTATTGTATTAATTCAAAAAAGAGACTTTCCATTCGGAAAGTCTCTTTTGCTAGCCGTTACCTGTTACAACTACCCTTTCAAAAACTCTTCCAGCGCCGCCTTGCTGATGCGGTAGGCACTGCCCAGCTTCTTGGCTTTCAGGTCGCCTGCTTCGATGGCGGCTTTCACATCCTCTTCGGAGACCTTCAAGATCGCGGCGGCTTCCGAGGGCGTCATCACATCGGGGATACCAGCAGCGGCAGATGCGCCTCCGCCCGATTGACCGCCTTGCTGGGGAGCCTGATAGCCGCCCTGCAATGCCTGTCCCATGATGTTGCCGATCCCCATTCCGGCGCCGATGCCAGCCGTCAGACCAGCCCCGCCGCCTTCGTTCTGCGCCGCATCGCGCATCGCATCCGCGGCTTGCAGTTGGGTGTAGGTCGCCATGTCGAGCATGCCCATGTCGCGCAGTTCCTGGGCGGATTTCTCACTCGGCTTGAGATTGCCGATGTAGAAGGTTTTGAGTGTAAGACCGATGGCTTCGAAGTCGGGCGCCGCCTTCGCGCGGACTGCCGCGCCGAGTTCCTCGGTCAGACCGATCATCTCCGGCACGGAGTTCTTGGCGGCAGTTTCGCCGAGCGCATCCTGCAGTTTGGAGAGCAGCATGGTGCGCAGGCGTTCTTCGATATCGGTGGTGCGGAAGGTGTGCTGGACGCCGACGATCTGGGTCACGAACTGCTGCGGGTCCTTCACTTGGAAGGAGTAGGTTCCAAATCCCTGCAACAGCGCCACGCCCAGTCCCATGCCCGGGTTGCGGACGATGATGGGCTGCGGCGTGCCCCATTTCTTGTTGGCAAATTCCTTGCGCGAGACGAAGTACACTTCCGCGGGGAAGGGTGTGCGGTCATTGAACGCCTTGCCGATCAGGTCGATCAACAGCGGGATGTTCGCGGTGGCGATGGTGTGGCGTCCCGGACCGAACACATCCAGCGCGTTGCCGTCACGGTAGAATACCGCCCACTGGCTTTCGCGCACGATCACCTGTGAACCGATGCGGAAATCCCCGATGCTGCTTTGGTCGGGGAAACGCCGCACGATCTCATCGGACATCTCATTGGCGTATTCAATGACATCAAAAATTCTAGCCATGTTCATTCTCCTTTTGATGAATAACAATTAGATTATAGTCCAACTGGCAGGCAGGGACAAGAACCGTTAATCCTATTTGTTTACGCACTCCTGCGTAAAATGTTGCACAAAAAAACACAGTCACTGACTGTGTTTTTTTAGAAATTACAGGTCAAAATTCCCGGAGGCTTCCGGCTGGAACAGGATCTTTACAACCTTGATCTTGCGCATGCCGTCCGGAACCTGCCACGAGAAAATATCCCCTTCGCGATACCCCAGCATGGCAGTGCCGATCGGCGCAAGGATCGAGATCTTCCCTTCCGCGGGCGAAGCGTCCTGCGGAAAGACCAGGGTGAACTCCATTTCTTCATTGTCTTCCATGTCCAGCAGGCGCGCGCGCGAGTTCATCGTGATGACGTCCGGCGGCACCTCCGCCGGGGCGACTGCCTGTCCGCGCTTCAGCTCCTCCTTGAGTTGTTCCAGGTAGGGGCTGTTGCGGTACTCGGTGCTCATCGCATCGGCGATCAGGTCGCGCAGGCGTTTTAGGTCGTACTCGGTAATAAAGATATTTCGTTGACTCATGATCCTTTTCTTCTCGAATTGTGATGACTCAAAGTGTACCAGAGTTTCAAGACTTCATCGGTTTGCCGGTCCCCTTATCGCGCAGCATCAGCACCTCCGCCATGATGCTGACCGCGATTTCTTCCGGTGTTTCGGCTTGCAGTTCCAATCCCATCGGCGAATGGACGCGCGCGATCTTCTCTTCATCCACGCCCTTTGCTTTCAGCGCCTTGACCGTCGTTGCCCAGCGCCGCCGTGAGCCGATCACGCCGATGTACGCGGCAGACGACTCAAGCAGGGGTGTGATGCCCGCCGCATCCACGCTGGAGCCGCGCGTCGTCAGGATGAGATACGTCCGCTTGTCGATCTTGATCTGCTCCGGAAGTTTATCCATCGTCACCGGATAATACGCATCAGCCCCCGGGGTGGCTTCCGGCGTGCAGAATTCGGCTCTGTCATCGCTGACAGCGACGCGAAATCCCAACCATTTCGCCAAATGGACAACTGCTTTGCCCACGTGCCCCGCGCCGACGACGACCAGCAGCGGGGGAGGAAGGATCGGTTCCACAAACACCTCCACCTGACCTCCGCACACGCCGGGATCGCCGCGCGAGGGGTCAGCCATGTTGTAATGCAAATAGCGCGGCTGACCGTCACTGATCGCCATCCACGCTTCATCGAGCACGCGGTGTTCCAGGTCTCCGCCGCCGACGGTTCCGATGAACTTCCCATCGGGGTAAACGAGCATCTTGCTGCCCACATGCCTCGGCGTGGAGCCTTCGCTCTTTGTCACGGTGCACAGGGCGGCAGAGCCAAAGTTCTTTTCAATTTCTGAGAGGGCTTGGTAGATTGAAGTGTTCATGTCGTTTTCAGTAGGGGCGCGGTCATCGCGCCATTGTGATAATTATCGCTCCAGCAGGCCCAGCACGGCGGGCAGCAATTGTTTCTTCCTGGATACCACGCCCTTGGCATCGCGGGTGCGGTCGGGCAGGGGCGGGTAGGGCAGGTCGTTCAGGATAGACAGAGCGTCTGAGCAGGTGAGCAGGCGGCTTGTGCCGCGCACCACATCCGTGACGAGCAGCATCGCAAAGTCCAATCCGCGTTTGTCGCGCAGGTCGTCCAATGCGTGCTGGAGCGGATCGAGATGTTCGGTCAATTGCAGGATGTCGGTCACCTCGACCTGCGCCACGGCGAACTTGAATCCGCCGCCTTCGAAGGTTTTGATATCCGTGCTGACAACTTCCTTCGGGTCGCGGTTGGAAAGCCCCGCGCCCGCCGAGAGCACGGCTTTGCCATACGATTCGACCGTCTCACCTTTGAGCGGGCTTCCGCCGACGAATGCCCAGCGCGACAGTTTTTCGGCGGCGGCATGGTCGCGCGGCGTGGTCGTGGGAGATGTCAATATAAGGGTATCAGATAACAGCCCGGCGAGAAGCATCCCTGCCAGGGCGGGCGGCATGGAGAGACCCGCTTCGGCGGTCTGTTCCGCCACCAGCGTGGAGGTCGAGCCGACGATATCCACCGTGAAGCGGATCGGTTGATGCGTATGCGGATTGCCAAGCCGGTGATGATCGAGAATTTCCAGCAATTCGGCTTCTTCGAGTGCGGCGATTGCCTGGCGCGGTTCATTGTGGTCCACCAGAATGACCTTCAAGCGTGGCGGATTGATGACCTCGCGCTGGTGGGCGATGCCGACGTACGCGCCGTTTTCGTCCACAACCCAATAATCATTGTGCTCGTCGCGCAGGAGTCTGTTCAGCACGTCGCGGATGTGAGTGTTGGCAGAGAACTTGGGGATGTCGGTATCGGTCGCATCCTTACACGGTTCAGACATCATCTCGCGCACGGTTGTATCTCCGGGGCGCGGACCGAGGGTTTCAGTAAAATATTTGAACAGACTCAAGCCGTTGATGATGCCGTAAGGCATGCCGTCCTCGCCGACGACAGGCGCGATGCCGCCGGTCTTGCTGGCAAGGATCCACGCAGCCCCAAGCTGGGAATCAGGCCGGATGGTGTCGAGCCGCCGCATGACAGATCCGAAGCGCGGCGAAGCATCCGTCAGCAGGGTGGGCGCATCCAGATTGAGCGCCTTCAGTACCCACGCCGTCTGCGCATTCAACGCCCCGGCGCGCGCTGCGATGGTATCTTCGCCGTCCCGCTCGCGGCGCAGCCAGGCATATCCCATGGCAGACGCGATGGAATCGGTATCCGGATTGATATGACCTACGACATAAATTTGGTCGGACATGAACTCGATTTCTCCAAAGATTACTAATGGCGTGATTATATCCCGCCTTTTTGGAAGTTGGGATAAAAAGAGACGCGGCTGGATTGTGCGACCGCGCCTCTTCCTGACCTTGAAGCTGCTTCTGTTTACTGACTCTTAAGTGCCTTCCAGACCTTCTCCGGCGTGATGGGGATCTCGTCTACATTTACGCCGATGGCGTCCAAAATCGCATTGCCGACGGCAGGCGCGACGCCGTCCATGGGAATCTCCGCCACCGCCTTCACGCCGAAGGGATGGCTCGGCTCGAAGGTCTCTACGAAGATGGTTTCCAATTCGGGCATCTCATCCGAACGGAAGATGTGGTAGCGGTCGAAGTCTCGTTCGATGGCATTGCCTTTTTCGTCATAACGCATCTCCTCGCAGACGGCGTAGCCGAGCGCCTGCGTCATGCCGCCTTCGATCTGTCCCGAAGCTGTGAGCGGATTGACGATCACACCCGAGTCCACCGCCATGACGAGTTTGTCCACGGTGACCTGTCCGGTTTCCGTGTCCACGGTCACTTCGGCGAACTGCGCTGCAAACGGCGGCGGCGAAACGGGCGATACATAACTCGCCACGCCCATGATCTGTTCCTGATTGCTTTTGTGCAGAGTATCCAATGCAACTTCGGCGAGTGTAACGGATTTGCCGTTCGGCGCGTGCGCCTGCCGGTCGCGCAGTTCGATGGAATTCGGGTCATCCACGCCGAGCATGGTCGCCGCGCGGATCTTGATGCGCTCCGCTGCGATCTGCGCCGCTTTGGTGGCGGCGGTCCCTGAAATGTAAGTGGTCGAAGAAGCGTACGCGCCTTTATCGAACGGCGTGAAATCGGTATCTGATGAATAGCAGATGATGTCCTCGACTGGCACGCCCAGCACTTCCGCCGCCATCTGGGCAAGGACGGTGTCAGAACCGGTGCCCAAGTCTGTGGCGCCGACGAGCAGGTTGAACGAGCCGTCATCGTTCATCTTGATGGATGCGCCGCCCATGTCGAGATAGGGGATGGCAGTTCCTTGCATGACGAATGCTGTTCCAATGCCCCTGCGTTTTGTGCCGTTTGTCGCCTTCTTCCATTCGTTGTTGCCGAATTTCTGATCCCAACCGATCGCAGCTTTGCCTTGCGCCACGCATTGCTCCAGCCCAACCGTGTGGATGATCTCGGGGCGCGGTTCGCGTCCTTCGTTCCATGCCGTCGAGAAGGGATGATATTCGC
>CAYPHR010000165.1:0-6892 GCA_964410375.1 uncultured Anaerolinea sp.
GTGCGCGAGGGCATCCTGCCGCCGACCATCCATTACGAAACCCCCGACCCCGAGTGTGATCTGGATTATGTTCCAAACAAGGCACGCGAGGCGAATATTTCACTTGCACTCAGTAATGCGTTTGGTTTTGGCGGTCATAATGCCGTGCTTGCCATACGGAAAAACCCATGAAATTGGGCTTGTGAACGGTGAAAATGCGTGCTATAATCTCCAGTCGCGAATTTTGACAACCATCATCATAACGTAAGGAAGAACGGAAATGGCAGACTTAATTAAAGCCGTTGAGGCGAACGATAACGAAAAAATTCCCCAGCTGAATTCAGGCGACTCGGTCAGCGTGCACGTCAAGATCAAGGAAGGCGACCGTGAGCGTATTCAGGAGTTCAAAGGTTTGGTCATCCGCCTGCGAAACAGCGGCAACAACGCATCTGTGACCGTCCGCCGCATGGCATCGAACGGCATCGGCGTGGAACGCACATTCCTGCTCCGCTCGCCGCGCATCGACAAGATCGTCGTGGAGCGCCACGGCAAGGTCCGCCGCGCCCAGTTGTACTTCATGCGCTCGCGCACGGGCAAGAGCGCGAGACTCAAGGAAAAATTCGGTTAGGGTTCTAAAGACCCTAAAGGTCTCCCGACCTTTAGGGTCTTTTTTGTTTGGAGAGAATATGTCGAAGCCTTTGATCGGCATCACCACCTATAACGGGAAAAGCCCGAACGATCATCCCATTACGGCTGTCCAGCATACGTACGTCCGTGCGGTGACCCAGGCGGGTGGACTGCCCGTCTTGATTCCGTCCATTCTGCCCGAGGAAGATCTACAGGATATTTATGCCCGCCTGCAGGGCATCATGTTCACTGGCGGGGGCGACGTTTCGTTGAAATATTTCGACGGTGTGGAACACATCCGTATTGCGGGTGTGGATGAAAGCCGCGACACGACCGAAATCTCCCTGCTGAGAAAAGCCGTGGACGACGGCAAGCCGCTTCTGGGAATCTGCCGCGGTGTGCAGGTAATGAACGTGGCGTTGGGCGGGACGTTATATACGCATATCGCTAGCCAAGTGAAGGGTGCGCTGGATCATGACTATCCCGGCGAACTGTTCACTGCCATCGTGCATCCCGTCAATGTGGATGAGACGGCGCGCGCGGCTGAGATCTTTGGCGAGACACTCCTGCATGTGAACAGCCTGCATCACCAGGGATTGAAAGACATCGCCCCGTCTCTCAAAGTTGCGGGGCACGCCCCGGACGGTTTGGTGGAGGTGGTTGAGATCCCCGACCATCCCTACGCATTCGGCGTGCAGTGGCATCCCGAATGGTTGACAGACCAGCCCGTGATGCGGAGGCTGTTCAAGTCCTTTGTGGACGCGGCGGGGAAGTAAGGTGTGAGCCATAATGCGTAATGTACGTATCACGGATTACGCATTATCATTTCCTTATGTCTTCAAATAATCCCATTGGCATCTTCGACTCCGGCGTTGGCGGGTTGTCCGTCCTGCGTGAGATCCGGGTGCAGATGCCGAACGAACATCTCATCTACTTCGGCGATCAGGGGCATGTGCCGTACGGTCCGCGCTCGATGGAGCAGATTCAAAATTTTTCAGAGGGAATCACAAAATTTCTTCTTAAGCAAAATTCAAAAATCATCGTGGTTGCCTGTAACACCGCTTCCGCGGCGGCGTTGAAATATCTGCGCGCGAATTTCCCTGATGTTCAATTCGTCGGCATGGAACCCGCGGTCAAGCCTGCGGCGGAGAAAACACAGACCGGCAAGGTCGGTGTGCTGGCGACACCCGCCACATTTCAAGGCGCGTTATATGCTTCGGTGGTTGAGCGTTTTGCCAACGGTGTGGAGTTGTTTCAAAATACCTGTCCCGGTCTGGTCAATCAGATCGAAAAGGGCGAGTTGAATTCTCCCGCCACGCGCGCCATTCTCGAAGACGCCCTGCTGCCGATGCTGGCGCAAAACATCGATACTGTCGTGCTGGGCTGCACGCACTATCCCTTCGTCATTCCGCTCATCGAGCAGATCGTCGGGGAGAATGTTCGGGTGATAGACCCTGCTCCCGCGGTGGCGAAACAGGTCAAACGTCTGCTCGAAGCGGGCGGGATGTTGAATCAAAATGGGGATGAAGGAACTGTCCGCTTCATCACATCGGGGGAGGCTGACTCTGTCAAACGACTTTTATCCACGCTGTTGGGGATTCGCTCCAAAGTCGAAGCTGTCATGTGGCGGGATGATCGCGAGATTCGATAACCTCCGCTCCCATCGTTTGCATATCCCTGAATAACCTGACAGGCTCCACAATATGTCCCATCAAGTGCACGCCGTTTTGACGCGCCATGCCGTCGAGATATTGGAGCAGGCAGGCGACCACGGGAATCGCCGTGAGTTCATAACCGTCTGGATGCGAAACGCGGATATTCACCTGCGCGGGTTTCCCGCTTTTCACACCCCTTGCCTCTACTTTGAGCGCCACGAGGTATGGCTGCTTTGATTTGCCCATACCCCACCACATCAACTTCCCCAGCGGACGGAGTCCACGCTTTGGCGCGAGTTTCAAGCCGAGCAGGACGAGCGGGGTGATGATGAGATCCGTCAGCAGGTTCGAGCCTGAGATGTAAAAGCCGGTTTCTTTGATGGATGGATATATGATTGGCAAATTTCGCAACTCATCAAAGAACATCGAGTAGCAAGTTCGTGTGCCGATGTCCCCGCCAAAATCGAACTTTCGCATTTCCCACGCGGATGGTTTTGACCATGTGCCGTTTTTATAAACCTGCGCCTGATAATCGAGGAAGGCTTCCATCAACTCGTCCATTGCTTCGGTGTAAGGGATGTTCTTCATATTGAGATACCCCGCCGTGAGCGCGGATTCGATGACATCCAGTTTTGTCGCGGCACAGCGGATGAGTGCGGAGGGCAGCCCCGGATGATAGCCCGCTTCGGTGATGAAACAAAGACCTGCGTTTTTTATTTCCTCCTGCGCCGCGTAGAGCACGCTCAGCTTTTTGGATGAGAATTGCACATCGAGATAATCCACGCGGGAATGAATGCAGGCGCGGATTACCGTCTCAGCGTGGTGGGTGGTTGGTGCGGCAACCAGACACAGGGTTACATCATGAAGCACGTGGGTCAGGCTTTCAAAATTCGATGCATCTGCCTGTCTTATGCCCACGCGCGGGTTATTCAACTCATCTGCAAAGGATTTTGCCCTTTCCAGATTCCGCCCTGCCAAGATGATGGTCGCATCGGTCTGTTCCAATAAATGACGTGCGAGCAATTTCCCTGTGTGGCCATAGCCGCCGAGAATGAGGATGGTTTTCATGATTCCAGTATATCCCCGCTTTGGTTTACAGACGCGTGAGAAAGATCCTAATCCGCAGGGATGATGCTCAGGTCATTTGCCGTGATCTGGATGGATTCCAGCGCCTCAAAACTCAGTTGCGATTCATCCAGCCCGTATTTCTCCGCCGCGCGCACGAACAAGGCGTGATAACTTGCCTTGATGGATGCCTCCCAATTCAAACCAAGCAATCCTGCGATGTCTCGCAGGGCGGCGATGTCATCCCCTTCGATCTCGACGAAATTTCCATGCGGCAGTTCATCCAGCATGATGTGGACACCGTTCAATTCAAATGTGGCGCGAAATTTTTCGTAGAAGACGATTGGCGCGAACCCCAACGCGTCGAGGAATTGCCGTGCGCCTTCAAAGTCGCTGACCGTAAACTCGATCTCCCTGCGCGAGAGTGCCCCGCCAACTTCCACGCCGGGACCTTTGAACGTGAACTTCGTTTCGGTGTCTTTTCGCAAGCGCAGGACTTTAAACTGTCTTCGCAAGTCTCCATTTGGATTGTCAAAACGCAAATTGATCTCGTGAACGCGTGCTTGAATCAAATGCGCCTTCAACTCAAGAAGGCGCATTTCAATGCGTTTCAAATCGCGCACGTAAAACTTGGCTTCGGTTTCCTGTCCGTTCATTTCAAAAGTTCCATCCGCAGATTACACAGATTGGATGATCTGCGTAATCCTTGAAATCCGTGGATGTATTTATTGCACGCTCAACATGGTTTGCTTCTGCTCCACGCTCTCGCCCGCCTTCACGCGGATGCGGTCTACCGTGCCGTCGCGCGGCGCTTTCAGTTCGTTCTGCATCTTCATGGATTCGAGAATGAGCAGAACCTGCCCTTTCTTGACCTGCTGACCTTCCTCCACAAGCACAGTGACCACGAGCCCCGGCATGGGCGCTTTGAGGTGGAACTCGCCTCCCTCTGCCACGCCTCCGCCTGCCGCCGCTCTCAGGCGTTTCTCCCGCTCATCCTCCACTTTGACCTGGAACTGACGTCCACGCAGCAGGACTTCCCAATCCTCCTCGCCCTGATATACGAACGACTCGTATGATTTTCCGTCAAGGATAAGCGAAAAGACGGGCTGCCCGCTGACCGACTCGAAGTCCACGGTCAGCAAACGGTCGCCAACGCGGACATGGCACTCGTCCACGATCTCGATCTCAAAATCCTTGCCATCCACTGTAGTCACATATTTCATATCGTTTCCTCACATGCTGCTTCCTACCGGTGCATTCGCTCCCAGCGCCCGACCCATTTCCAGTTACTGGTATCACGTTCGTTGCGGCGGACGATCTGTGCGGAAAGTTCAGTCTGTTTGTGGGCTGCCAGCGTGGCAAGGATCGCGGCGATCTCGGCTTCCGGGTTTTCCTTTTCAGAAGCCGACTCCATCGAGAAGCGTTCCTCCACAAAGCGTGTATCGAACTGCCCGCCCATGAAGCGGTGCGAATCCATTAAAGTTTGATGGAACGGGATGTTCGTCCGTACGCCGACGATGCGGTATTCCTCCAGCGCGCGGCGCATCCGTAGAATGGCTTGGGCGCGCGTCTCGCCCCATACGATCAATTTTGCGATCATCGGGTCGTAATACGGCGTAATCTCGAAACCGGGATACACACCCGTATCCACGCGCACGCCGGGTCCGGTCGGCAGGATGCTGTGCGTGATGCGCCCCGTGGACGGCATGAATCCGCTGAACGGGTCTTCGGCATTCACGCGGCATTCGATGGCATGCCCGTTGAATTGGATCTGCTCCTGTGTGTAACTGAGTTGTCTTCCACGCGCCACGCGGATCTGCTCGGCGACAATGTCCACGCCGGTGACCATTTCCGTCACGGGATGTTCCACCTGCAAACGCGTGTTCATCTCAAGGAAATAAAAATTGCGCTCCTTGTCCACCAGAAACTCGATTGTCCCTGCGTTGATGTAATCCACCGCTTGCGCCGCCTTGACCGCCACGCTGCCCATTCTTTCGCGCAGTTCATCGTCCATGAAGGGCGAAGGAGCCTCCTCCAATAACTTCTGATGACGACGCTGGATCGAACATTCGCGCTCGCCAAGATGGATGACGTTCCCATGCGAATCCGCCATGATCTGGAATTCGATGTGGCGCGCCCCCTCGACCAGTTTCTCCAAATAGACATTTCCGTCACCGAATGCAGCTTCCGCCTCGCGTCTCGCGGACTGGAGCAGGGTCGGCATTTCCTCCAGGCTTCGGACTTCTCTCATGCCTTTTCCGCCGCCGCCAGCCGTCGCCTTGATGAGAAGCGGGAATCCGATCTTCGGTGCGACACGCAGCAGGTCGCCATCGGTCATATTGCCGACGTCTTCCGTGCCGGGCACAACCGGCACTCCCGCCTTGATAACCGTAGCGCGCGCCTTGCCCTTATCTCCCATCGCCGCAATGGACGACGGTTTGGGACCGATGAATTTGATGCCAAGCTCTTCGCATTTTGCGGCGAAGTCTTCGCGCTCCGCGAGGAAACCATAGCCGGGATGAATGGCGTCGGCGCCGGATCTTTTTACGATTTCGAGGATTTTATCCGCCCTCAAATAGGATTCGCGCGATGGAGCGGGACCGAGCAAATAGGCTTCGTCCGCATAACGGACGTGAAGCGCGTTGCGGTCGGCTTCCGAAAAAACAGCAACGGTTTCGATGCCCAGTTCGCGGCAGGCGCGGATGATGCGGACAGCGATCTCGCCTCTGTTTGCGACCAAAACTTTTTTGAACATGATTCTCTCCTCGTCCCTTTACAGCGGAATGTTGCCGTGCTTCTTGGCGGGGTTCGAATCACGCTTGTTGCTCAACATCTCCAGCGCATTGATCAAACGCGGACGGGTTTCCTTCGGCTCGATTACATCGTCGATGTAGCCGCGCGATGCCGCCACATACGGATTGGCAAATTTTTCCTTGTATTCCGCCACCAGCTCGGCTTTGCGCTTGACGGGATCCGCCGCCGCTTCCAATTCCTTGCGGAAAATAATGTTGACCGCACCGTCCGGTCCCATCACGGCGATCTCGGCGCTGGGCCAGGCAAGATTTAAGTCGCTTCGGATGTGCTTGGATGACATGACGCAGTACGCGCCGCCGTACGCCTTGCGGGTGATGACCGTCAGCTTCGGCACGGTCGCTTCGCAATAGGCGTAGAGCAGTTTCGCACCCGAGCGGATGATGCCGTGATGCTCCTGAAATGTGCCCGGCAGGAAGCCCGGTACATCTTCGAATGTGATGATGGGGATATTGAACGAGTCGCAGAAGCGCACGAAACGTGCGCCCTTCTCGCTTGCGTCGATGTCCAGTACGCCTGCCAGCACGGCGGGTTGATTTGCGACGATCCCCACTGAATGCCCGCCGAGACGCGCAAAGCCGACGACGATATTTTGGGCGTAGTTTTCGTGGATCTCGAAAAAGATCCCATCGTCCACGATCGGGCGGATGACATCTTTGATGTCGTAAGGCTTGTTCGGGTCGTCAGGGATGATCTCATTGAGCGACTCGTCCATCCGCAGCGGGTCATCGGACGGAGTGAAGGGAGCATCTTCC
>CAYPHR010000166.1:0-6870 GCA_964410375.1 uncultured Anaerolinea sp.
ATCAAGCCGGCTTCGTTCTGCGCGGCGATATCCGCGACCTGTGCGGCATCGATGATACGCGAAACGTGTTTGATGACTTTCAAGGGGCTGGCGATGGTGGCGGTCGGATCGCTGAGGGCAAGTCCGATGCGTTTTTCGCCGTGGTCAACTGCGAGGATTCTCATGGGATAGTCGGGTAGTCAATTAGTCGAGTGGTCGCGTAGTCTGTGTTCATTCCACCAGTACCGAAAGGTTGAAGGGAATCAGCGGCAGCCATTTCCACCATGACGGGGTGATGACGATCTGCGGCTCTTCGCGCAGGGAAAAGGCGTTCATCAATGCAGACTTTGCTTCGGACGGGTCAAGTCCGCGGATGAGGGAGAAGACACGGAAGACGTCCAATTCACGGACGGCGGTTTGGCTGACTTCCAATTCAAAATGAGTCACGCCGAATTCATCCGTCACGGGTTCGGCGCGCGGAGAGAAGGTCAACTCATCGAGCGGGACAAATCCCTGCGGGGTGGATGCGCCGAGGGTCATAGAAGCAAGCTGGGACAAGTCCGAGGCGGAGATAAAGCGGGCGGAAATTTCCACTTCCATTTTTAGCGTCAGCGTCCTGCCTGCTTCGTTCTCCGGCGGCGAAAATTCTTCGAGCAGGATGTCTTCGATCTCCAGCGTGTCCAATAACAACATATCGCCCGCTTCGATCTGTGTGCGCAATTGTGATTCGGCAGAGTCGCGCAATTCGCTTAACACGGCGTCGCGCAATCTGAGTCGATCCGCATCTGTTGCGCCAACCGCCCTGGTATCCGTTCCGCCTGTGGTCGGCTCCGGGTTGGTTACTGTCACTGAAAGCCCAAGTGCGCCTTCCACAACCTTGATTTCATCGGTCTCCACATTTCCCTGCGAACCCGCGGACAATGCTTCCACACGGACTTCCACGATCTCGTTGACGCCAGCAGGCAGGAGCGCGTTGTTCAACGTCACAAACCGTATGACCGAATCTGTCGCAATCACCGTCCCAGCCGGGATCTCGATCTCATTCGTCGTCAGGTTTTTGAACTGCACAATGCCCTGTGCTTTTGTGCGCGGGATCGAAATTTCGCGCGTCACGGTTTGGGATTGCTCGGCACCCACAATGACCGACATGACCTGCGCGGGGATGCTCCCCGTGACCGATATCGAATTCACGGATGCGCTTGCGCTGACGGGAATGAGGATGGATTGGGTCTGCGTTTCGGGATATAAGGTCAGCGCCGCACGCGGGACGAACAAGCCTGCCAGCGCCAAAACAGCCATGACCCCGGCTGTAAATGTGACCACGCGTCCCAAAAGAGACGTCCGCCAGGCGGGTTCTTGCACTTGCGCCTCATCCCGCATCTGACGCAGTCCGCGGCGGGGTGGCGGCGGGACGCGGCGGGTTCGGGGAGCCGGAGCAGCCCAAAGGTCCTTTTGAGCCGCAACCGTGGACTTGAAGACGGGAATCCCCAGCGATTCGGCATCGCGTCGCACGTTCGCACGGCGGGTGACCAAGCCCAACTGCGCGCCGAGTGAATCCGCGTGGCGTTGCAGGACTTTCAAGTCCAGCAACCGCAAGGTGACCTTTTCATACTTGGGCCACACCAACAGGATGCGCGGCGTCTTCGCCCACGAAAGTCTATCGCGGACGGAGATCAGGTCATCGTGGGATTCGAGGGTGATGATCTTGGTTTTCACTTATTCACCACAGTTAAACACAGATGAATGGGATGTTTTGATAAAGGGATGTCAAATCTTTTTATCTTTCCAGTCGATGCGGGGCATTAGTCTTTTCATTAAACCGTTTATCCGTGTTCATCTGCGGTTCAATCCTCTTGCTTTTTCGATGAGACTGGGCAAAGTCTTCATAAAAGAATCAACCTGTTCAGCGGTGGTGTCTTTGCCGAGCGTGATCCGCAACGAGCCGAGCGCCCATTCGCGCGGATAGCCCAGCGCGGTGATGACGTCGCTTGGTTCGGGGTTGCCCGTTTTGCAGGCGGAACCGGACGAGCAGGCAAAGCCCGCTGAATCAAGTAATTGCAACAGTAAATTGCCATCCACATCCTTGAAAACAAAAGATGCATGATTCGGCAGGCGGTGTTCGGGGTGACCTGTCAACTGCGAATCAGGAATTGTTTCAAGAACCGTTCCGATGATGTGATCCCGCATCGGCTTGACGTATGCCGTGCGTGCATCGCGTTCCCGCCCCGCAAGGGACAACGCTTCCGCAAACCCGACGATATACGGCACGTTGTGTGTCCCTGCCCGCAGACTGAACTCCTGTCCGCCGCCTGTCAGATGCGGAAGAAGATTCGTCCCTTTGCGGACGTACAACGCGCCAACACCTTTCGGACCATAGAATTTATGTCCGCCCAGCGACATCAAATCCATATCGAGTTTGTCTACGGTGACATCGAGATAAGCGGCGGCTTGTACGGCATCCGTGTGGAAAAGGATATTGTTCGCTTTGGCGACCTGCGCCAAATCCGCAATCGGATTGACCGTGCCGATCTCATTATTGGCATACATGACGGATGCCATCGTGGTGTTATTGCACACCGCCTTTGCAAGCGCATCCACTGTCACGCCGCCGAATTCGTCCACATCCAGCCATTCGAGTAAAAAGCCGTATTCTTTTTCCAATTGGATCGCGGTCTTACTCACGGCGGGATGCTCGGTCTTGGCAGTCAGGATCCACTTCCCCGTAGTCCGATGCGCCATCATCGCGCCGCGCAGAGCAAGGTTATCCGCTTCGGAGCCACCGGATGTGAAGATGATCTCATCGGGACGGCATCCCAACACCGCCGCGACCTTCTCCCGCGCCCCCTCCACGGCTGTTTCGGCTTTTTGTCCCAGCCGATGAATGGATGACGGGTTGCCGAAATTTTCGCGGAAATACGGCATCATCGCGTCCAGAACACGTTGGTCGACGGGTGTGGTGGCGGCATAATCAAGATAGATCATGGATGAAATTATACCTGTATACCCAGCGCGGTCACAAATTGCACCTTTTGGAGGAGGGAATTCGCGATTTGTACCCTACGGGCATGGTATGACCGTGGTATATAATCAAGCCCGCCATGAACAACAAACCCATCATCAACATCAACCTGCGCTGGTTTTTGGCGGGTATGATCTTCGCCAATATCGCCGGTCAAATGGCGTACAGCATGTTGTCACTCTACATGCTCGACCTCGGTGCAAGTGTCGTGCAGGTCGGCATGGTCTTCACGCTGGCATCGCTTGTGCCGACAGTCTTGCAAATTTTCGGCGGCTGGCTTTCGGACACCATCGGACGTCTGCGCATCATGGCGATCGGAAGTTCCATTGCTGTGATCGGTTATCTTATCTTCGCCTTTGCGCCGAGCTGGGAATGGGTGCTGGTTGGCTTGAGTATCGAATACGTCTCCAACTCGGTGGTCGGACCCAGTTTCGGCGCGTACATTTCAGAGCAATCCACCGAACAATCCCGCGGACGGGTCTTTGGCATCTCCACCAGCATTTACCAAACCGTCACCGTCATCGGTCCCGCGCTGGCTGGCTTTCTTGCCTATCAATTCGGCTTTGCGTTCATGATGCGCGTGGCATTCGGCTTTTATCTCGCCGCCACCATCCTGCGCGTGTGGATGGCGACCAACGAACGCTTCAAACCCGTCCGCGATGCGGTCAAGCCGACCTTCAGCGGATTCAAAGAGCAGATCACCGCCATCTTCGCCCTGCTTCTCGGCGGAGGCATTCTGACATGGATCTGGGTTACGGACGCCGTGGGCGATACATCCTACAGCCTCATCGGTCAGCTCTTCCCCATCTACCTTTCGGATATCGGAAATCTCAACCTGAACCAGATCGGCATCGTCAACGCGGCAGTTGGCGTCGCCGCCATCCTCGCCGCTCCATTCGCAGGCTCACTGGTGGACAAAATCAGCGAACGGTTTGCGATGGTCGTCGGCTTTGCGCTGAACGGTCTGGGCTTGTTCACACTGCTCAACTCCAGCACCTTTGCAGGCTTCATCCTCGCCATGTGTTTTTTCGGGCTTGGCTCGGGCAGTCTTTATCCCGCCTATCAATCGCTCATCTCAAAAGTCGTCCCCGAAGAAAAACGCGGGCTGGCATTCGGCTTCTTCGGCACATCGCTCGGTCTGCTCTCCCTGCCCATGCCGTGGATCGGCGCGCAACTCTGGGAGCGCGTCTCGCCGCAGACCCCGTTCTGGATCGTGCTGACAGCCAGCCTCATTTCGATCACCGTTGTATGGATGAAGTTCAAACTCCCAAAATCGGACTCCGCGCCTCAAGCCCAACCTTGAAATTGATTCTGTTTTCTCGAGCCGAATCTCATCTCATGCCTTTTGTTGTACAATGACAGCACAGGAGACACCATGAGCGACTTCCTCAACTTTCTCAACACCGCAGACCTTGATACATTGACAAACATCCCCGGCATGGAGACATCCACTGCGGAGAAAATCATCGCCGCACGACCGTTTGAATCTGAAAACGATATATTGAGAGTGGACGGCATGGATGAAAATCTGCTTGCGCAGATCAAGTCCGTCAGCGAGGAAAAAGAATCAGAAAACAGAGCCATGATCCCCGTCGAGGAAGAGGCGCTGCCCGCACCGATCGAGAAGAAACAGCCTGAGCGCGAACCTGTCAAAGAGGGCGAGTCGTTCCTGTCGCGTTTGGGGCGGGCATTTGTCAATTTTTTGAGAGCCCTGTTGAAATTGATCCTGATCGTGGCATTATTCGTGGTGATCGGGTCGGGGTTGTACTACGGCTTGCCGTACATTCAGCGGACGTTCATCGCGCCAGTGGAGCGGAACACTGCCGAAATCCAGGGTATGGAAGCGGAGATCGCGTCGCTGCAAACGCAATTGAACGAGATGAACACCCGCGTGGATGCGCTGGAGACTTCGGTGGAGGCGCACACGCTTTCGATCCAAAAACTGGAGGGGATGCAGACCGCGCTCGAAACCGAACTGCGGACGAACGACAGCAAAGTGCTGGTTGAACTGAAACAGGAAGTGATGTTCACCCGCGTCTTGGACATTCTGGCGCGTGCGAGGCTGTATCTGGCGCAGAGCAATTTTGGGCTCGCAAAAGCGGATGTGCAATCCGCGCGTGACCTGCTGGCAGAATTACAAGCAGAGAAGGGTGATGCGGTGTTGGCGCAAGCCATTGCGCGGATTGACCTGGCGCTCGGCAACCTGCCGGAATTCCCCGTCGTCGCTTCGGGTGATCTGGAAATCGCGTGGCAGATCCTTATCTCTGGAAATGTGCCGCCCACTCCAACACCAACACCGATCCCGCCAACCGCCACACCTGAACCGACGGTGGAAGTCACGCCGACGGCAACGCCGTAAAAATCGAAACTCCGAGAAAAATTCTCGGAGTTCTTTTTTCAGGCGATATTTATGCCCGAGGCGGGTATAATTTTTGCAGGTCATCATTTTTTAGGAGAAGATTCATGACACACAAGATCATTTTCGGCACAGACGGTTGGCGCGGAGTCATCGCGGAAGATTACACGTTTGACAATGTCCGCCGCTGTGCGCAGGGATTTGCATCGTACATGCTTTCGCAAGGCAAACAGGGACAGTGGATCGTGGTCGGGCACGACAAGCGCTTCGGCAGTGAACATTTCGCCGCCGCCGTCGCCGAAGTGCTGGCTGGTAACGGTTTAAGGGTCTATTTGACGGACGGCGCGACCCCAACCCCGGTCATTGCTTATGCAGTTGTAGACAAAAAAGCCGCAGGTGCGGTGAACGTCACCGCCAGCCACAATCCGCCCACGGACAACGGCTTCAAGGTCCGCAACGAGACTGGCGGCGCGATCGACCCTGAGGGTTTGAAACAGATCGAAGGCGGAATCCCTGATGACGTCAAAGACGTGAAGCGCAAGCCGTACAAGGAAGCTGAAGCCGCAGGCGAGATCGTCAAATTCGATGCGGCAACTCCCTACATCGAACATCTCACCCGCGATGGGCTGATCGATCTTCAGCCGATCAAGGACGCTGGTCTGACCGTGATGGTGGATGCGATGTGGGGCAACGGCGCGAACTGGTTCACGCGTCTGCTTGCTGGCGGCAAGACGAAGGTGATCGAAATCCATAACGAACGCAATCCGTCTTTCCCAGAAATGAAACGTCCCGAACCCATCCGCCCGAATATTGACGTGGGCTTGAAGGCAACGGTGGACAACAAAGCCGATGTGCTCCTGATCCTGGACGGCGACGCAGACCGCTGCGGCATCGGTGATGAGAATGGTGAATTCATCAACCAATTGCGCGTGTATGCCCTGCTTGCCTACTACCTGCTCGAGATCCGCGGCGAGCGCGGTGACATTGTGAAGACGCTGTCCACGACGGGCATGCTGAACAAACTCGGTGAGATCTACGGCGTGCCTGTCCATGAGACGGGCGTGGGATTCAAATACGTCGCGCCGAAGATGACCGAGACAAATGCACTCATCGGCGGTGAGGAAAGCGGCGGCTATGCCTTCCGCGGCAACGTCCCTGAACGCGATGGGATTTTGGCGGGCTTGTTCATGCTCGATTTCATGGTCAAGACAGGCAAGAAACCGACCGAATTGCTGAACGATCTGTTCGAAAAAGTCGGCGGTGAATATTTCTACGACCGCGTGGACAGTCCCTTCAGCGGGGATCGCGCCGCGCGCGAGAAGATCATCATGGATAATAATCCGTCTACGTTGGGCGGCTTGAAAGTCACCGAACTCATCACTGTGGACGGCTTCCAATTCAAACTCGAAGACGGTGGCTGGATGTTAATCCGCTTCTCCGGCACGGAGCCGATTCTGCGCGTGTATTGCGAAACCCGTCTCGCCGACAAGGTGCAGGCAATTTTGCAGGATGGTTT
>CAYPHR010000167.1:0-6849 GCA_964410375.1 uncultured Anaerolinea sp.
AGGGATCTGCTGACCGAGTTGATGAACACCGTGCGCATGTCCGTGCCGAGGGATATCCTGTTCGTCAATGTCACTGCGGTGATCGGCACGCATTTGGGACCAAACGGCATCGGCTTTGCGGCGGTGAGGAAATAAAGCAAGAGGCAGATATATGAATATGGATATTCAAGTTCGGGTGGATAAGGAAAAGATCTTTGTGGATATTCCACAAAAAGGGGAGCAACATGAATTTAAGAATTTATTGGGACTGGCTAATGGCAAGGTCGTTTCCATGGGTCAATCTCTTGCAGACTTGATCATGGAAAACCCCCAGAATGAAGATAAATTTCGTGAGGAGGTCAAATTTGAACCACTCTACACTGCCTCCGCTGAAGGGCTGGAACGACTTCACCTATTTTTGGATTTTCAGAGACATCAATTAAATGCTGCAAGAAACCTATTTCTTACTTCCAAATCAATAGACTTAATACTTGAGTTGCCAAAGTATGAAAGCGTTGATGAGAATGTTCGAAACCAATTCGAGTTCTCGCTGACAAAATTCGTGGCTAAAAAATTAACGATCAATAATGACCTGAAAGGCTGGAAGAAGTGGCAACGCTGGACGCTTGAGATCAGCAGGTTTATGTCCTTGCTGGCATTGCCATTTCTTTGGTTTTGGTTCGTTCTATCGATTGCATACTTAGTGAAAAACTTTGGCGTTGGAATATGGCTTGTTTATCTAGTTGCGTTTTTCGTGATCTATTATCTTTTGCTGTTTATACGGACCTTTATTTTGAAGTTTTTTATTCCGCATGATTTGCTGAGAGGCGAACTCTTGAGTCCAGATATGGGCATGGGGAAATATGGAAAGTTCCTTGTGAAAAAAATGCTCGATAAAGAGTGAAATAGTAAAAAAGTTCCTCGTGAAAACTTAATTTCACGAGGAACTTTTTTATTTGCGTGCAAAGATAAAATTTACAATCCCTGATTTTCCAAATTTATATCTTCGGCTGTATGTGATGGATTACCCATTTTCCAGAATGAAGTCACTGCTATCGACAGCACTAAAACAAACATCACTGCCAAACCGCCTTCGGGACCGAACGCCCCGCCCGTCAGCCAGTCCGCGCCCACAGTTTTCAGGTTGAGCAGTGACCCGCCGCCGATGTCCATCCCGCTGACTTGGAAGCCGAAGAAATTCCCCTGAATCCAATTCCAAACGCTGTGCAAGGCGCTGATTCCCCAAAGCGAGCCTTCGCGCATGGCGTACAAGCCCGCAAACACGCCGAACAATGCAAGGTTGAGCAGGGCAATGGCGTTCAAGCCGGGGTTGAGTCCATGCAGGATGGCGAAGATGAGTGATGAGACCAGCAAACCGATCCACGGTTTGTAACGCGCGCCGATGACGGGCAGCACCCATCCGCGGGTGAGCGCTTCCTCCGCGCCGCCCTGCACGATCCAACCGTCCAGCACGATCATCACACCGCCCAGCGCTGCGAACCCAACCTGGGATGGGTCGCCCGCTTCCACTTCCACTGCGCCGAACAGGGCAAGGAGCCCCACCGCGCCGCTGAACATCACTGCGCCGATCAAAAATCCGCGCAGGTATTGGGGGACGGCGTGTTTCAATTCGTAGCCCATCGTCCAGAAGGGACGTTTCTCGAAGAGAGCCACCCATGCCCACAGGATGAAATAAAACATGACAAAGGCAGATATCAGAATTGCCGCCATCCAAAAACCCGATTCGAGCGGGGAGAGTCCTTCGAAGTCGAGAATATTCCATGAAACCCCATGGATGATGAATTTGGCGATAATAACAGGTATCGTCCCGATTTCGCTGATCAGCGGAATGATGAGTGCAAAGAGAATGACCACCGCGATATGCGTCAGGCGCTGTCCCTGCCGGGCGAGGTCGAAGAGTTTGCTGTCCTTGAACCAGTGCATGAGTGGGAATCCTTGTTTAGGGTTGAAAGATAAAAGTTGAGAGTTGCGCAACTTGTAATCTGTAACTTGAATTGCAAATTATACGCCCTGAAAGGGAATTCGTTTCGCCCCATGATAAAATTGATTATATGCAACCTTCACTGGAAAAATTACGCAAATTCTTTCGGCTCGAACACGAAAACAAGTATCAGAACACCGCTGTCATCGGCGGGCTCGCCAGCATGTTGGATTATTGGGAGGGGGAAGCCCGTGCGGATAGCATCGATGAAGGGGTGATTCAAGCCGTCGTGGCGCGCCTGCGCTCGTATGAAAAACTCAGTCCAGAGGGAAGGGCGGAGTCGCTCAAGGGACTTTGGAAGCGCATCGGAGAGACGTACCCCGAGGCGGGTCAAAAGCCCAAAGCGCAGACTCAGTCACCGAAGCAGGAGCAGGCTCCCCGTCCGCAACGAAGCGAAGGAGAACGCCTACAGCAAAGACAGCCGAGTCAACCCAAGCCAAAGCCGTCGAAGTTTGAATCCACTGCGGGCGCGAAGCACAGCCAGACCCCCGCTGCACTCAATGCGGAGTTGACGGTCTTGCAGGGCGTGGGACCGAAGAATGCCGAGTCGCTGGAGCGGCTTGGCATGAAAACGCTGGGCGACATGCTGTATAACTTCCCGCGCCGTTACGAAGATTATTCGCAGTTGAAGCCGATCCAATCGTTGATGTACGGCGATGTGGTCACTGTGATCGGCACGATCCAAAGCGTGCACAACCGCCCGATCCGCGGCGGCAAGAGCAGCCTGATCGAAGTCATCATCAGCGACGGCACGGGTGCGCTGCGTGTGTCGTTCTTCAACCAGCCATGGTTGATGAACCGCTTCAAGCAGGGGGACGCGATTTCGGTCTCCGGCAAAATTGATCAGTACCTTGGGCGCATCGTGATGAACAGCCCCGATTGGGAAATGGTGGAGATGGAACACCTGCACACCAACCGCATCGTGCCGATCTACCCGCTTACCGAACGCATCACACAAAAGTGGCTGCGCAATCAAATGAATCAGGTCGTCACCTATTGGGCGCCGGCCGTGGTGGATGCGCTGCCCGACAGCATCCGTCTTTCGGCGCGTCTGGTTTCACTTGGCGAAGCGTTGACACAGGCGCATTTCCCAAGTTCGCAAGACCGCCTCAAACTTGCGCGGGAGCGGCTTGCCTTCGATGAAATTTTCTATCTGCAAATGGGAGTGCTGCGCCAGAAACGCGACTGGCAATCGGTGGAAGGTCGCCGCTTCACCGTCTCGGACGAGTGGCTTGCTTCTCGTTTAGCGGTTTTACCCTTCACCCTGACCTCCGCCCAGCAAACCGCGTTGGACGACATCCGCCGCGATCTGGATTCGGGCAAGCCGATGAACCGCCTCATCCAGGGCGACGTTGGCGCAGGCAAGACGGTGGTCGCTGCGCTCGGTCTGAGTATGGTCGTCATGAATGGAGCGCAAGCTGCAGTGATGGCGCCCACGTCCATTCTGGCGGAACAGCACTACCGAAGTTTTCTCAATCTGCTGAACCGTGAGAACGGACTCCTGCAAGAGAGTGAGATCCGCCTGTTGGTGGGGAGTACGCCTGAGAGTGAGAAAGAAGCGATCCGTCAGGGTTTGGCAGACGGCTCGATCAAAGTCGTCATTGGTACGCACGCGGTCATCGAACCCGATGTGCAGTTCAAGGATCTGCAATTCGTCGTCATTGACGAACAGCATCGCTTTGGCGTGGAACAGCGTGCCGAACTCCGCAGTAAGGGCACGAATCCGCACCTGCTGGTGATGACGGCGACGCCGATTCCGCGCTCGCTGGCGTTGACGGTCTTCGGCGATCTCGATATTTCTGTGATGGACGTGGTGCCTGAAGGACGCAAGCCGATCGCCACGTATGTGCTGCGTCCGCAGGAACGCGAGCGCGCGTACACGATGATCCATGCGCAGGTGAAGAACGGTAATCAGGCGTTCATCGTCTATCCGCTGATCGACGAGAACGAGAAGATCAACGTGCGTGCGGCGGTGGATGATTTCGAGACCTTGTCCAAGCAGGTATTTCCCGACCTGAAACTGGGTCTTCTGCATGGACGCATGAAGCCGAGCGAAAAAGATGAAGTGATGTTGAAGTTCCGCGATAAGGAATTTGACATCCTTGTTTCGACCACGGTCATCGAAGTCGGCGTGGATGTGCCCAATTCCACGCTGATGTTGATCGAAGGCGCAGATCGTTTTGGACTGGCTCAGCTGCATCAGTTGCGCGGACGCGTCGGACGCGGTTCGATACAGTCCACCTGTCTGCTTATTCCAACGCACGAAGATGCGGCAGAGAACGAACGTTTGCAGGCGATGGCGAACACGAATAACGGCTTTGAACTCGCCGATCTCGACTTGAAACTGCGCGGACCCGGCGAATTCCTTGGTACGCGTCAGGCGGGATTTGCATCTTCGCTGAAGATGGCGAGCATCACCGATGTGGCGTTGATCGAAAAAGCCCGCGAACAAGCCAAGTCCCTTTTCGAGCGCGACCCCGAGTTAAGTCAACCCGAACATGCCCTGCTTGCCGAATCCTTTACGCGCTTCTGGCAGGGCACGTCGAGCGATGTGAGTTAGTCGAATGGTCGGTTGACTGTTGGGCTAACGACTTTCGACTGGTGATTACAAAACTATCAAACTAAAGGACAAAACGACTACCATGGTCAGAGCCTTATTTCCCGGAACCTTCGACCCCATCCACTACGGTCATATTGACATTGCCAACCGCGCTTCCAAGCTGTTCGATGAGATCGTCATGGCGGTCTATGACAAGCCGCTGAAAACGCTGATGTTCGGGCCGGATGAACGTATCTCCCTTGTGACCGAGGCGTTCAAGGATAACCCAAAAATAAAAGTGACTGGATACAGCGGTCTGACGATTGACTTTGCGCGCGCCATCGAGGCGCAGGTCATCGTGCGCGGACTGCGGGTCTTCTCCGATTTCGAGTTCGAGTTCCGCATGGCATTGGCGAATCAACGTCTGGCAAAGGATGCGGTCGAGACGGTCGCGCTTATTACCGCCGAACAACATACCTTCCTGTCATCGTCCACGGTGCGCGAGATCGCCATGCTCAACGGTGATGTTTCCAGCATGGTTCCGCCGCATGTGGAAAAGGCTCTCAAGGAGAAGGTGCTGGGAATGGGAGAACAGTCCCCGCCGAATGCTTTGCGCGATTAATCTGTGCTAGAATTGGGAAAGCGACCCTATATTTGCGAGTATCCTATGGACATCCTGCAATTGATTGACCGACTCGAAGAACTCTTCAACGACGCGAAAGCCGTGCCGTTCACGCACAACGTCGTCGTGGACGAGGACAAGATGCTGGAATTGATCGACCAGATGCGTATTGCCATCCCCGAGGAAGTGAAGAAGGCACAGCAGGTCGTCGCCCAGCGCGAACGCGTCATGGCGCAGGCGCAGGAGGAAGCAAATCGTACCCTCCAGATCGCCCGCGACAAAGCGGACCAGATGGTGCAAAAGGATATTGTCACGCAGGATGCGCAGCGCCGGGCAGACCAGATCCTTGCGCAGGCGCGCGCCGAAGCCGATGGGATCCGCGCCGACGCCGATAATTACGTCCTTGATACGCTCATGCAGCTACAGGAGCAGATCGAAAAGCTTGGTAACCAGGTAGCCAATGGGATCCGCATGGTGCAGGAAGACCAGATGCGGAAGACCACCACAACAGGCGCCTCCAATACCCTGGAATAAATTGACCATCCCTGTCAATTGATGGGGATGATTTCTTTTAAGACACCGCTGACGAATCAACCTTTAGAGAGAACTCACACCCATGTCCCCCCGCTGGAATCTACCAACAAAATACATTGTTCTTGCCTTGATGATCGTTGCAATAGTTGCAACAATTTATTTTGTCCGACCATTGATCGGACCTTTGATCATCTCTGCGATATTGGCATTCGTTCTCACTCCGCTTGTCGAGAGACTTGCATCCTACCGGCGTTTGCGGCGGGATGTCGCAGTTGTGATCGTGTACCTCCTTTTCATCGTTCTGGTAATCGCGATCCCTTCAAGTGTTGTTCCGTTCATCGTCCCGCAATTATTAAATCTCTCATTTGACCTGCTTGCGATCGAACAACAAATTGAAGCGTTCCTTCGCCAGACGGTCACTCTGGGCAGTTTTTCATTTTCACTGCCCGCGCTCATTCCCGATGATCTCAACCAATTCCTTCAGGATTTCATCCTCCAGGCATCCTCGGGCGCTTTCGACATGCTTGGCGCATTCACATCCAACATCGCTTGGCTGCTCGTCATCCTTGTGGCGACGTTCTATTTCCTTAAGGACAGCGCCCGTTTGTCGAATTGGTTCATCGAATTGCTGCCGCAGGAATATCACGAGGATGCGCGCATGTTTCTGGCTCAAATGAACCGCATTTGGGGTGCATTTCTGCGCGGACAGTTGATCCTTGTCTTGCTCATTACCATCACCACCTCGGTGACGATGTCCGCGGTTGGGCTGCGCGGCGCAATCGCGTTTGGCATTCTGGCGGGTGTTTTGGATTTGATCCCATCGCTGGGTCCAACTGTGGCGGGAGTGATTGCCGGGCTGGTAGCGCTGATCTTCGGTTCATCCTACTTGAACATCTCCAACGCCTTTTTCGCTGCGATTGTTGTTATGATTTTCATTGTCATCCAGCAGATCGAAAACATTTGGTGGCGTCCACAGATCATGGGGCAAACGCTTCGATTGCATCCAGGTTTGGTCTTTGTCGGCGTGATTGGCGCGTTGACCATTTCGGGCATTCTCGGCGCGCTTGTCATCATTCCCCTTATAGCGACCATTGGTGTGTTGGGGAAATACATAAAAGCCAAACTGCGGGATGAACCGCTCTGGCAGGATGACATCATCGAGTTAATGGAAAA
>CAYPHR010000168.1:0-6787 GCA_964410375.1 uncultured Anaerolinea sp.
CAACGAAAGCGACAGCGGACCCTCCATGGGCAGCGGCGGCATGGAAATGGCGGAACTGCCGCCCGAGGACGACATTCCCTTCTAGCCGAAACAGCCGTCCCGCAGATTGATGCGAATCAAACTGCGGGACAATCCTTTGTAGGAAACCTTCATGACTACGCCTCAAATCCCCCCAAAACCTGCCGGTCCCACGCTTGAACTGCCGCCCGATCTTAAGATCGTCTATGCCAACCTCGCGCGCATCGCCCATTCCCCGTCCGACATTGTGATTGACTTTGCCCATCTCCTGCCCGGCGAGCCGCGCGCAAAGATCGGCTCGCGCGTGGTCATGACACCGCTCAGCGCAAAATTACTTGTGCGGGCGCTGACCGAAAACATCGCCCGTTATGAAGCGGCATTTGGCGAGATCAACCTTCCGACCAACTCCACCCTCGCAGACAACCTCTTCAAGCCGTTCCAAGGTCCGACGCCCGAACCGCCGAAGGAATAACCATGCACAAACTGGAATCCATCGCGGAACAGATCCGCAAGAATTTCGATGCCCGTACCATCGCGCGCGACCAGGCGCTTGCCCGCGCGCGTCAGTTGACACGCGCCTGCTCCCTTGCCATCCGCGCCGTGCACCGCGACGACACCGAAACCATGCAGGCGCAATTGCAGGAAGCGCGCCAGCTTGCGGATGAACTGCGCGACTCGCTCTCCGATCATCCCGACCTGTATTATGCGGGATACACACAGGACGCGCTCAAGGAATTCGTGGAAGCGAACGTCACCTGCGCGCTGATCCGCAACGAACCGCTTCAGACTCCCGAGGAACTGGTCGTTGAACCCGCAACCTATCTCAACGGGCTGGCGGAAGTCGTCGGCGAACTGCGCCGCCGCACGCTCGATATCCTCCGCCACGGATATTCGGAGGAAGCCGAACGCCTGCTCGGTTATATGGACGAGATCTACTCGATCATGGTCACCATGGATTACCCCGACGCCATCACCAACGGTCTGCGCCGCCAAACGGACCTGGCGCGCGGCATCATCGAAAAGACGCGCGGTGACATCACGTTCAGCCTGCGCGGGGAGCACCTCGAACAAGCCATCGGGACGTTGATCGGTCAGTTAAACGCCGGACAGGCTGCGGGTCAAAAAGGAAGCGGCGGCTCCAAAGAGGATCAATAGATCATGGCAAAGGGCGGCAGACGTTATCCACTAGTTGTCTACACGCATATGATCAACCGCTGGACTCCGGCGGTCTTAACGCTTGGCATCGCCCTGCTTGGGCTGGCGTGGCTGCTGTTCAGCCGCGGATACGAACAGTGGCGCTGGCTTGTGCTCGCAAGCGTCGGCAGTTTGAATCTTTTCATCGGTTTGTTGTTGTGGCTGATCCGCAAAGGCGCGTATGTGCAGGCTTTCCCTGATTATCTGCGGCTGGCAACACCGTTCCTGCGATTGAACATTTCGTACAAACGAATTCGCCGCGCCGCAACAGCAACATTGGGAACGTTGTTCCCGCCAAACAGTGTTTCAAAATGGCAGGCGGAGATCATCCAGCCGCTTGCAAAAATGACCGCCCTGGTCATCGAGTTGAACGCTTTTCCCATGTCACAATCGTCGTTACGACTGTTTCTTTCCCCGCTGTTCTTCAAGGATAAAAGCCCGCATTTCGTCATTCTCGTGGAGGATTGGATGCGCTTCAGTGGCGAACTGGAAAGTATGCGAAGCGGGCAAACCGAATCCGCTCCGCAAAAGAAACGCGATTCATCCATCCTTTCCCGCCTGCCCCGCAAATGAATATCTACTTCCCATGATTCAAGGGTAGGGAACTTCCCTGCCTATTTGTGAATTTTGTCACATTTTTCAGTGACATTCTACGATGGTTGAAAACCGCAATATAGGCTACTATCAATACGGAGACGGAAGACACCTCCAATACTGCTCATCCCTGTCTCCTCCTTTGGCGAAAGCTGACGCCGGGTTCACACCCGGCGTCAGCATTTTAACTTTGTTTTTTTGATTCCCGCAAAGGAATATTACTCCTCCGCCGGCAGAAGTACAACGAAGGTGGATCCCTGCTCTGCATTGGCTTCAACCCATACACGTCCCTGTTGGCTGTCCACGATGGATTTTACGATGGCAAGCCCCAGCCCGGAGCCCTCCACACCATCAGGCCGATTCGTGGCACGATAGAACTTCTCGAACACACGCGCCTGCTCATCCGGCGGGATTCCCGGTCCCGTATCCTGCACGCGGATCACGATCTGATCGTCCTGCATGGACATGCTGACAGTCACGCTGCCTTCATTCGGGGTGTATTTGATGGCATTGCCTACAAGATTATCCAGCATCTGCCGGATGCGGATCGGGTTCGCCCGCAACGGGTGCAGCCCATCGGCAATTTCCTTCGAAAGTTTGATATTTTTTTTGCGTACACTCGGTTCGACCACATCCAGCGTATATTTGAGCACATTCTCGATGTGAACTGCCTCGCGGCGCGTATCGAACCCCGCTTCCATGCGCCCCAGATCAAGCAGGTCATTGACCAAGCTGGTCACATGCTGGACACTTCCCTGCAGGCGGTGCAAAAACTCATGCTGCGTCTGGTTCAACGACCCCGTACGTTCGATCAATTCGGTATATCCAAGGATGGCGGTCAGCGGCGAGCGCAGGTCGTGCGAAATCGTATGGATGAAGTCGCTTTTCAGGCGGTCAAGTTCCTTCAGGTAGGAAATATCCTGCATGGTCACCGCACCGCCGATCTTGGGAATGGGCGTATATTGCGCGTTGAAGACCCGCCCGTCGTTGAAGTTGATCTCATGATACTTCAATGGTCCATCGCTGGCGCGCACCAGCAGAGCATGCAGATCATCGTTCGCAATGACGTCCTTCAGCGGCTTGCCGGCAAGCGGATCACTGCTCAGGCGGAAAATATCCCGCACAGCCCGGTTGATCAACAGGATATGCTGATGCTCATCGATCACGATCACCCCATCCTGGATGTTCGAGATGATCGCCTCCAACTTAATTCGTTCTGTTTCCGATATTTTGGCTTTCTTCTCCAGCGACGCGGTTGTCCGTTTCACTTCGCGCCGAAGCCAATCCCCCAAACTCCGCGCGCGGTTCAAACTCCGCCGAACCTCATCCACGATGTCATCCACTTTGAGCGGGGGACAAAGATATCCCATCAGCCCCGTCTTAAACGCGGACCGAAGCAATCCGGTAGTATCCTGTTCGGTGTACAAAATGATCGGCAGGGTTGGGAAACGCTCCAGCATTTCCCGCGACATGGACAGCCCTTCCGCATCCGCAAACTTCTCACCGATGATCACAAGAGCCGGTATCGCCTCCTGAATGGACTTATCCATCGATGGGCGATCATGCGCAACCGCCACTTCATACCCCGCCGCGCGTAAAGCCCGCTCCATCAGATCGAGGATCGGGGATGCGTCCAGTGCCAGTAGGATGAGTTCCTGTTTCATCATGGAGTCAAGAAATCCTCGTCAGTTGTGCGGAGCGATGGTCTTTTCCGAGGAGCGTGTCAGGCGTTGCAAGGCTGCCTGCACGGATTCGAGCGCCTTCTTCTGTTCTTCGTTCAAAGCGCCGGGCATTTCCGTCAACAGCAGGTTCAACGGATAAACAGCCGCCTGCACCTCACCTTGGATCGTTTCACGCAGTGTCTCCAGCGCGGCTTGACGGCGCTTCTCGCCTGCGCGCGCATTTTCAGCCGTATGTTCAAGGGCGCGGAACAACCTCGCATTCACAAGAGAGATCGAAGCGTAATCCGCCATGGCTTCGAGCATGGTCTGGGCATCGCGCGAGAACTCGTTATCCTTCTTGCGCACCACGATCAACAACCCAATGACCTCGTTCTTGATCTTGATGGGAATCACACCCACCGACTTGCCAAGCGCCGCGATCTTGAACTTTTGCAAGGGAGACCCGTTCATGAACAGGCTCTCCCCGGAAAGCGCCACCAGCGAACTGATGCCATCGTCCACGGGCTGGTTCATTTTCTTCGCCCACGAATCGGGCAGACTGCGCTGGGCGCGCAAAAGGTAACTATTGCTCTTCTCGTCGCGCAGCATCAACCAGCAAAGGTCAGCTTCGCCCAATTGCAGGGCGCTTTCAAGCAAACGGTCGAATAACTTGCGTTGATCGGTGAGGGAGACCACCGCCTTGGCAGTGGCAAGGATGGTCGTCAGGTCTCGCAGGCGTTTTTGCAATTCATCGTTGGTCGCCTTCAGTTGACGGTCAAGTTTCTGGCGTTCGCGTGTTTCTTGAGTCTGGCGCAGGGCGCGCTCGACAATGGACACCACTTCCGCATCCCGCAGGGGCCAAAAGATCACATCCGTGGCGCCCAAGCGAAAGGCTTGGATCGCGTCCGGTTCCTGCCCTTTTTCAGCGATCACGATCACGGGCGAGCGCACACTTTGCGAACTGAAAGCGGCAAGCAGGTCTTTCCCGCTCAAACCCGGCAAATTGATATTTGCCAGGATCAGGTCCGGGGGAGTCTGAACCGCATATTTCAGAGCAGAAGCGGCATCAGAAACAACCGTCACCTGATAGCCGAGCGGCTGCAGCGACTGTCTGCCGATCAGATCCGCAATATCTGGGTCGTTTTCAACAATGAGAATGCGTTCCCCGGTGGTCATCTGAATTATCCTTATGCGAATTCTAACACCTTTTCGATTACAATTTTATCCATCGATTATCAAAATTGATAATAGCCGCCAGAAACATACCGACTTAAGATGGATTTCCAACCCTACATCGCAGGATTCAAACCCGCGGACTCTGGTCCGCTTGCACGCTTTCTTCCAGCGCTGGAGGATGGGGTCATCGCCGGCTGGCTCGCGCTTCTGGACAAACCCTCAAGTTGGCTGCTCGATCCGTTCGGATTCTCCCCGCAGCTTGTCCTGGAAGCCGCCCGCAGCGGACACCGCGTATTGGTGACGGCGAACAACCCCATCACGCGCTTCCTGTTGGAGATCTTCGCCAACCCGCCGCCCGAATCGGAATTCATTGCCGCAATCGCAGACCTGGCTGCCGTCAAAAAGGGGAATGAACGGCTTGAAGCACATTTCCAATCCCTGTATCTCACTTCATGCGAAAAATGCGAAGAACAAATCCAAGCAACAGCCTTTTTATGGCGCAAAGGCGAGGAGACGCCGTACGCACGCACATATGAATGTCCGCATTGCAAAGATGCCGGTGAACGGCTTGTCACAGAACAGGATATGGAAAACGCCAAGAAGATCGCCGCCACTGATGCTCTGCACCGTTCACGGGCGTTCGAGCGGGTGATCTCGCTCAAGGACGAAGACCGCTTTTACGCGGAGGAAGCCATCGAGCATTATCTGCCGCGTCCGCTGTATGTGCTGACCACGATCATCAACCGTCTGGACAGTTTAAATCTATCTGCCGAGAGAAAACGCGCATTGACCGCGCTTACACTACTGGCTTGTGACGCAGGCAACACGTTGTGGAGTCATCCTACGGAACGTCCGCGCCCGAAGCAGTTGAGCACGCCAAATCAATTCCGCGAGCACAATGTGTGGATGATGATCGAGCGTGGTGTCGGTTTGTTTGCCCGATCAGGCTCACCCGTCCCGTGTGAAGCGTGGCCCAAGAAAATCCCAGAGACGGGCGGCGTCTGCATCTACGAAGGTCGCCTGCGCGACCTGGCGCATGAGGTCAAACGCGAAATCCCCATCGCGGCAGTGATCGGGGCAGTGCCGCGTCCGAATCAGGCGTTTTGGACTCTCTCGGCACTGTGGGCGGGCTGGCTGTGGGGGAAGGATGCGGTCGAGCCGTATAAGGTTGCGCTGCGCCGCAGACGCTACGACTGGGCGTGGAACGCGACCGCGCTGTTCGCGATGTTCAGCCACTTGAACGAACTGCTCGCGGACGGCGTGCCGATGTTCGGGTTGATTCCCGAACCCGAAGCACCGTTCCTTACCTCCGCGTTCACTGCCGCACACACGGCGGGATTTTCACTGGAAAGCGTGTCATTGCGCACGGAACATGATGCCGTGCAGGTCGTCTGGAAGAGCGCGCAAAAAACGGAGGCTGGCACGGCGGATCTGGATGCAGTACGAAAGACGATGCGCGAGTTTTTATCGGAACGAGGCGAGCCTGTGGATTATTTGCATTTGCACACGGCAGGCTTGATCACGCTGACCGAAGCGAATGCCCTGAAACAAAGCGGGGACGAGTTCGATGAAGCGATGCGCAGAACGAACGGATTACTCGAAAAAGCGTTGAAGGAAGATAAGGGATTTCATCACTATTCGACAGGCGATGCAGTGGATACGGGGATGTGGGCACATGTCCTTCGGGAAAATGACATGAAGGAATCTTTGTCCGACCGTGTGGAAGTGGCGGTGGTGACGTATCTCCAGAAGAATCCAAATCCGCTTTTTTTGGATGTCGAAGAAGATTTGAACAAACAGTTCACGGGCTTGATGACCCCGCCAAAAGGATTGATCTACGCAGTGTTGAATTCCTACGCGGAAAAAGAAGGCGGGGGTTGGACATTGCGCGCAGAGGATGTGGCGTCCGTTCGGCGCGATGAGATGAAGAACATGTTCGGAATGTTGGAAAAGATCGGACAAAGACTTAACTACGTTTCATCCAAAGATGATAAAGTGCTGACCTGGAGCGAGAACGGAAAACCTGCAAGGAAGTTTTACGTACTGGCGTCGGCGCTGGTCCACCGCGCGCTGGACGCCAGCGCCGAACAAACCGTAATCGTTATTTCCGGCGGGCGCGCGGCGCTGGTCGCATATAAACAGGA
>CAYPHR010000169.1:0-6765 GCA_964410375.1 uncultured Anaerolinea sp.
TTCGAAACCCTGTGCGCGAAGGACGATGGGTTCATTGGCGGCATACACGACCACAATGTCGCTCTGTCCGCTGGCAAAGGACTCGACCTGATTGAACCCGACCGAGTTGTATTTCACCTCCGATGAATTGACCCCGCCAGAAAATAATAGCGCTTCCGCGCCAATATAATTCGCGCCGAACAGACCCGGCAGTCCCAATGTCTTTCCGCGCAGGTCCGCGGGCTCATTGACGTTCAATTCCTTCGCCGTGACCACCGAGATCGGGAATTCGTCGTACCACGCAAACGCATACACCACGGGCAGTCCCTGCGAGCGCGCCAGCAGCACCTGCTCGCCCGACGCCACCGAGAACGGGATCTCGCCCGCACCGACCAGCGCCACGCCGTTGGTCTCAAAGGAATAATCGAAAATGATCTCGATGTTCTCCTCGGCAAAATATCCCTTGTCCACGGCGACGTAGAACGGCGCATACTGGATGTTCGGGATGTAGCCCATCGGCAGGCGGATCTTGCGGACTCCGTCCGCTTCATTCTGTGACCCTACACTGCTGCAAGCCATCAGGCTGAGTGCCAGCCCAAGCATGAGTAGAACGATTTTCTTTAACATAGTATCTCCTTTTTCATTTCATGTCGTTGCGAGGAATGGCGCTTTACGCCATGACGAAGCAATCTCCCCATTGGTGATGAGATTGCTTCGTCGTCGCTCCGCTCCTCCTCGCAATGACATTAAGATTGCCACTTCAAAAATTTCTTTTCCAACAACGTCACCACGCCATACAGTGACAACGCCAGCGCGATCAGCATGAAGACCGCCACGAACACCATGGACGTATCGTACTGAAAGTCGCCGAGTTTCAACAGAAAGCCGAGTCCCTCGTTCGCATCCACCAGTTCACCGACGATGGCTCCAATGACCGAGAGCGTCGCGCCGATGCGCAATCCGCCCAACAGCACAGGCAAGGATGCGGGCACTTCAAGCTTGAGCAAAATCTGCCAGCGGGTGGCGCGCAGGGAATGCATCATGTCGTACAAGGCGGGCGGCACGGCGCGGATGCCGACGATGGTGTTGACCAGTACGGGGAAGAAGACGATCAACGCGCAAATGACCACCTTCGAGAGGATCCCGCTTCCCAGCCAGATGACCAGCAATGGCGCGATCGCGATAATGGGAATTGCCTGGCTTGCAACCAGATACGGCGCGAGAACCTTCTCCAGTGTGCGCGATTTTGCCAGCGAATATCCCACCGCTGCGGCGAAGAGAATGCCGACGATCAATCCCAGCACGATCTCGATGAGCGTGATACGCGTGTGATACAGCAGACTTCCGTCGTTAAACGCGCGTAGAAAGCGCGACCACACGTCCGCAGGGGCGGGCAGGATGAAGCGCGGCAGACCGGTCATCTGCACGGTCAACTGCCAGCATAGCAGGGCAAAGAGAATGGAGAGTATGGCGGGTAGGATGCGTTTGAGCATGAAAAAAGCGCCTCGTGAGATCCTTCACTGTCGTTCAGGATAAGCCTCGGGGCGCGGAATCAGGCGTCAGCGGGGCGCGAAGCGGGTTTGCATCCACGAATGAAAATCCCGAAAACAACGAACGTTTCCGGGGCGTGAATCCAAACAGCGACGCGTGTGCTGTCGTCTTGTACCTTCTTCTATCCAGACTATGACTGTCGGCTCCGTAGTTTCAACGGATCATGCCCGTTTTCCCAATGAGGAAAGCGATGTACCCAAACAGGCTCGTGGGCTGTACCACCGATCGGGAATTGCACCCTGCCCCGAAGGTTATATTTGATTGGTGTGATTATACCATTTTCACAACTTGAGAATCTTCCTTTCGCTGGTTTCAGTGATGGTGCGTAAAATGCCGAAGCGGTTGAGCAGGCGGAATGCCAGCCAGAGCAGGAGATAGGGAAGCCAGCCCAATGAATCGAGCAAGCCCATCAAAAGAAAATACAATGGCAGGATGAGACCAAGCGGAATGAAGCGCACATATGGTTGGACGGTCGCTTCGAGGTCGTTCCACGTGTTGTCGAGATTCGTGCGCGCCTGTTCCAGGAAAATTTCACGCTGGATCGAGTCGAGGTCGGGCTGATGATTCACCTGGTTCTCCAAACCCGCGAGCATCATCTCTTCCGCCGCTCGTTTGAAGTTTTCTGGAATGCGCAGTTCATCCTGCGCCGCAGACTGATACCCCGATGCGAAACTGAGGCTCAACAGCAGCGCCAGCACCATGAAGATCTTGCGTTGTTCATACAAAAGCGGACGCATCGAAAATTCCAGACGCCTGCCCAGTTCGCCGGTCAATATCCATGCGTGGAGGGTCATGCCTGCCATGTAAAGGATCGCACCAGCGAACGCGATCCATCCACCCCGCCAGACGAGCAGGAAGGCAATCGCTCCGAGCGCATGTCCGAACAGAAGCACTCTGAGCGGACGCAGGAACGCGCTGACCAGCGTAATGACCATGGACGTGACCAGCAAGGTCCCGATCACCCACGCGGCGGATTCCAATGCCTGCGCGAATGGGAAGAATAACTCCAGATATTGGTGCGACACCCTGCCGCAGATAAATCCGATCACCCCGCCGCATAGAACCAGCAAGGCAAGGAAAACGATCTCCCTGCGTTTGAGTTCGAACAGCCAGTCCAGTTCCAGCCTCATGGCTTTAATATAACATAAGGGGCGGACGGGTTCGTCCGCCCCTGCAACTTACTTCAACTGCGCTTTGATCTTTTCGGCAGTATCTTTATATCCTGCCAGTTTGTCGCGTTCCTTTTGGACGAGCGCGGCAGGGGCTTTGTTGGCAAAGTCGCTCGATAAAAGTTTTTCCAGCCGTTCGATATGGGACTCGGCTTCCTTGAGTTCCTTTTCGAGGCGGGATTTCTCCTCCGTCAGATCCACCATGCCAGCCAGCGGGAGGTGGATTTCCACCGAGCCGACGACGAGTACGGCGGAATCGGCGGGTTTTTCCGTCAGAGACTGAAGAATGGAAACTTGAGATGGGTCAAGTCCCGCAAGCGAGGCGATGACGGATTTTTGGCTTTCAAGCAGTTCCAGTTTATTGCCCGCGGAAATCATTGCGGGAATCTTCCTCGAGGGAGCCACGCCTTTTTCCGACCGCAGATTGCGGATCGAACGCACGATCTCCTGGATCAACTCGAAGTCGGCGATCTTGTCCGCTTCCCAGCCTTCGGCTTGGCGCGGTTCGGGGAATCGGGCGATGATGAGTGCCGGAGTCCAATCTTCGGCAAGGCTCGAGATGGGAGATTCGAGAATCGACTTCCGCAAGTGACCCCAGATCTCTTCGGTCACGAAGGGCGTGAAGGGATGCAGCAGCCGCAGGGATATATCGAACACGCGCGCCAATGTTTCCACAGTCTGCGTTTTGGTTGCTTCGTTCTTCATCTGCTCTTTCGCGATTTCCACATACCAGTCCGCGAAATCCGACCAGATGAAATCGTAGATCTGCTGACCAGCCTGCCCATATTGGAAGTTCTGGAACTGGCGCTCCACATCGCGGATGAGCTGTTGCAGTTTTGCCCAAATCCATGAGTCGGCGAGGGTGAAATCTCCCTCACCCCTTCGCCCCTCTCCCTGAGGGAGAGGGGTTGGGGTGAGGGTGCTGATGGCTGACATCACAAACCGTCCAGCATTCCACAATTTATTCGCAAAGTTGCGGTTGGCTTCCACTTTTTTCACCGACAGGTTCATGTCGTTTCCGGGTGTGGAACCAACCAACAGCGTGAAGCGAAGCGCGTCCGTCCCGAACTGGTCCATAACGATGAGCGGGTCCACTACGTTGCCGTAGGTCTTGGACATCTTGCGTCCGTGTTCGTCGCGCACCAATCCGTGCAAATACACCGTGTTGAACGGCGCTTCGCCGGTGAACTCAAGTCCCATCATGATCATGCGCGCCACCCAGAAGAACAGGATGTCGTAGCCCGTTTCCATGTAGGCGGTGGGGTAAAAATATTTCAGGTCGGGCGTTTTATCGGGCCAGCCGAGCGTGGAGAAGGGCCACAACCCGGACGAGAACCATGTGTCCAGCACATCTTCATCCTGGTGGATGTCTTTCGAGCCGCAGGTCGCGCATTGGGTTGGGTCTTCGCGCGCGCAGGTCTGATGCCCGTCGGGGCAGTACCACACGGGGATGCGATGACCCCACCACAACTGTCGGCTGATGCACCAGTCCTTGATGTTTTCAAGCCAGTTGTAATAGGTCTTTTCGAAGCGCTCCGGCACGATCTTGATGCGCCCATCCTTGACCGCCGCCAGCGCGGCATCTGCCAGAGGCTGGATTTTCACAAACCACTGCTCGGAGATCATCGGCTCGACGATCTCGCCGCCGCGCTGCGAACGCGGGATGGTGGTGCGGTACGGCTCTTCCTTGATGACAAGATCCGCCTCTTTCATATCCGCCCAGAGTTGTTTCCGCGCTTCGAACCGATCCAAGCCCTGATATTTTCCGCCATGCTCGTTGACCTTTGCTTCCTTATCGAGCATGGAGATGATCGGCAGTCCGTGGCGATGCGCGATCTCGTAGTCGTTCGGGTCGTGGCCGGGCGTGATCTTCAATGCGCCCGTGCCAAACTCCATGCTGACGTATTCATCCGCAATGACGGGGATTTCGCGTCCGAGGATCGGCACGATGGCTGTCTTTCCAATGAATGTCTTGTAGCGCTCGTCTTCGGGATGCACCGCTACAGCGGTATCACCCAGAATGGTCTCGGGGCGGATGGTGGCGACAGGGATGAACTCATCCGAGTCTTTGAGCATGTACTTGAAGTGATACAGTTTTGCTTCTTCTTCACTGTATTCCACTTCAAGGTCGGAGACGGCGGTCTTGAGCCCCGGTGACCAGTTGATCAGGCGCGGACCGCGGTAGATCAGTCCCTTTTCGTAGAGGTGGACGAACGCCTCCCGCACCGCGCGACTCAATCCATCGTCAAGGGTGAAGCGTTCACGGCTCCAGTCACAGGACGCGCCGAGTCGTCGTATCTGGGTCGTAATGATGTTCCCGTATTTCTTCTTCCAATCCCAGGTGCGTTTGAGAAATTCTTCGCGCCCGAGTTCATCGCGGGTGACTTCTTCGGTTCTCAATAATTCGCGCTCCACCATCAGTTGCGTGGCAATGCCCGCATGGTCGGTGCCGGGCACCCAGAGCGTGGGGATGCCCTTCATGCGGTGGTAGCGGATCATCAGGTCTTCCACGCTGACGAACATGGCGTGACCGAGGTGCAGTTCGCCGGTCACGTTCGGTGGCGGGATGGAGATGACGAACGGTTTGATGGATGGGTCGAAACCATCCTTGTTCGGGTCGTTCGTCGGCTGGAAATAGCCGCCCGTCTCCCACATCGCGTAGATGCGGTCTTCAGTGGCTTTGAAGTCGTAGGCTTTGGGTAGTTCTTTTGTCATGCTTGCTCCTTATGTCATTGCGAGGGCGATAGCCCGAAGCAAACTCCCCTTTCTCCGGGATTGCTTCGCCACTCGCCCCACTCCGCGGGGTTCAGGCTCGCAATGACATTATTAAAATAAAAACACCTCGTCCAAAAAGAGGACGAAGCGTTAACTCCGCGGTACCACCTCAATTCGCCGTTTTGTCCCACAAGGGGATGATATGCGGCGCACTCGGTGACCGACAACCATCGGTCTTTGCTGTAACGGGCAATCCCGTGCCGTTCTACTTTCGCAAGGATTTCTTCGGCAAGGAATTCAGACGACTTCGGCAATTCTTTTCTGCGAAGGCTTTCAGTCGATGACCTTCTTTCCTGTCAGAGAGACAATTGCGTACTACTTCTGAATGGCGAAGATTATACGCGGGGGAATGGGATGAGTCAAGCAAGAATGCTATACTTAACCCAATTCACACCAAGGAACCCACTCCATGCTCACTCCCCTACACTTCATCCTCATTACCGTCGCCGCGCTTCTGGCTGGCGCGATCAACGCCCTCGCCGGCGGCGGGACGCTCATTACCTTTCCGATGCTGACCTTCCTCGGCGTCCCTGCCGTCTCTGCGAATGTGACTAATACCGTCGCGCTCTGCCCCGGCTATTTCGGCGGAACGCTTGCCCAATGGAACGACCTCAAAGGACAGAAAAGCAGGCTGTGGCTGATCGTCCCTGCCAGCATCGTGGGCGGTTTGATCGGCGGCTGGCTGTTACTGCAAACGGGCGAAAAACTCTTCCGCGATTTGGTTCCGTATCTTATTTTGCTGGCTTCGGGTCTGCTGGCAATTCAAGACCCGGTCCGCGCGTGGTTGACCAGGCGCATGGCGGCGGGACAAGGCTCGCAACTGGAAAAAGCCACCTGGCTGCCTGTTACGCTGGCTTCGGTCTACGGCGGATATTTCGGCGCGGGATTGAGCGTGATCGTACTCTCCGCCCTGGGTTTGACGCTCGAAGACTCGCTTACGCGTCTGAACGCGCTCAAGCAGGCGGTGGCATTCTCGGTCAATATCGCCGCTGCAGTCTATTTCCTGTTCTCCGGGCAGGTGCTTTGGTCCGCGGCGCTGGTGATGGCAATCGGCGCATTGATCGGAGGCTGGCTGGGCGGAAAGTTGGCAGGCAAAATCAAACCGTCCACGCTGAGGTGGACGGTGGTGACGATCGGTGTGATCGTGGCGATCATTTATTTTGTGCGTTGATATGTCTTTGCGAGCCCGAACCCCGCGTAGCGGGGCGAGTGGCGAAGCAATCTCTTGATCGAGCAGGGGGGATTGCTTCGCTGTCGCTCGCAATGACATGCATCATTTCGGCAACACCAG
>CAYPHR010000170.1:0-6753 GCA_964410375.1 uncultured Anaerolinea sp.
AAACATAAAATGTGACAAATGTCATATGGCGTATACAAAAAGCCCTTCCTGCATTCGGAAGGGCTTTTTGCTGATAATTTTCTGCACAAAATTTAATCGTGTATGAATGCCAGTCCCACTGTGCCGGGTCCGGCATGGGTGCCGACTACGGGACTGAGTTCGGTGAACACGGTTTCAACGGGGGAGAGTTCCGCCGCGGCGCGCTCGAGCAGTTTTTTTGCATCATCAGCGGCATTGGCATGCAAGGTGGCGAGACGGATGTTGGATTTTCCTTTGACTTGTTCCGAAACCAGTTCGAGAATGCGGTCATGTGCCTTGCTCTTGGTGCGGATGCGGTCCACGCCTTCGACCTTGCCCTCCTTGAGGGCGAGGATCGGCTTCAGGTTCAGGGCGGAACCGATGAAACGCTGCGCACCGCCGATACGTCCGCCGCGATGCAGGAATTCCAGTGTATCCACTGCAAAGAAAACGCCCGTCCGTTCGTGGGCATTTTCTGCGAACGCGGCGCACTCCTGCAGGCTGGAGCCAGCTTCCATGGCGCGGGCGGCGGCAAGCGCCTGGAAGCCCAACGCCATGGCGGTGGCTTGACTGTCCACAAGCGTCACTTTTTCTCCGGCAGATTCCATCATGTTTTTTGCCTGAATTGCCGATTGAAGCGTTCCGGAAAGTTTCGATGAAATGAAAATTCCAAGTACATCCATCCCCTGATCCACCAGACCTTGAAAAATGGACTGCATGGTCGCCGGCGATACCTGCGATGTGGACGGCATCACTTTGGCGGTTTTCAGACGGCTGTAGAATTCATCTGGTTGAATGTCCACGCCGTCGCGGAAGGTTTCCTCCCCCCAGATTAGCACCTGCGGCGCGACGGTGATATTGTATTTTTTTGTAAGTTCCGCTGGCAGGTAGGCAGTGCTGTCCGTAACGATTGCAAATTTCGACATGTTTTCTCCGTATTCTATGGAATTATATTGCGGGCTATTCTACTCCCTTCATGCAGTTTTCGGCTGAAATTCTTTTATGAGCCTCATGGTATAATTTCAGCCGCACAGTTATTCATTGTGGAATCTCATTCTTAGGAGCTTGTTTTGGCCTTCAACCCAATCAACTGGCTGTTGGGCCTTTTTTCTCTGGACATTGCCATAGACCTTGGCACCGCAAACACACTGGTACATGTTCGCGGTAAGGGAATCGTGATCAACGAGCCTTCCTGGGTTACGGTTGACAAAAAGACGCGTCAACCCCTGGCGATCGGACTGGAAGCAAAGGAAATGGTCGGGCGCGCGCCTGCAAATGTGGTGGTGGTTCGTCCTATTCGCGATGGCGTCATCGCGGAGTTCGATGTCACCCGCGAAATGCTCGGGTATTTCATCGGCAAGGTGCATGAACAGAGCGTCGTGCCGCTTCCGCGTCCGCGCGTGATCGTGGGGCTGCCGACCGGGGTTACCGAAGTGGAAAAACGTGCGGTCTATGATGCAGTGATGGCTTCGGGGGCGCGTCAAGCCATGTTGATCGAGGAACCGATTGCAGCGGCGCTTGGGGCGGGGCTTCCCGTCAGCGAGATCCGCGGCTCGATGGTGGTCGATATCGGCGGCGGCACCACGGAGGTGGCGGTCATGTCCACTGGCGGGGTGGTGGCATCCCGTTCACTGCGTGTTGCGGGCGATGAGATGGACCAGGACATCGTCCAGTACCTGCGCAATAAATACAATTTGTTGATCGGGCAGGGGATTGCCGAACAGGTCAAATGGCAGATCGGTTCAGCGTATCCGCTGCATCCCGAAAAGACGATGGAAGTGCGCGGGCGCAACCTGGTCACCGGTTTGCCTGAAACGGTGGAAATCTCTTCGGTGGAGATCCGCGAAGCGCTCTCCGGCTCTGTGCAGGTGATCATTGATACGGTCCGCGATGCGCTGGATGAGATTCCGCCCGAGATCGTTTCGGATCTGATGGATATTGGTATTTGTCTTGCTGGCGGCGGTGCGCTGTTGCAAGGGTTGGCAGAACGCCTGACCGACGAATTGAAATTGCGCGTGTGGGTGGCGGAAGATCCGTTGACCTGTGTGGCGCGCGGCGCGGCAATGATCTTTGAAGACCTTGAAGTATATGAGCGTTATTTGGTCGGCTTGGAACGCGGCAGTACGCGTCATGCTGGATAAAGATGATTTGGCAGCCCCTTCCTTGGGGTTGAAATAAAAATGAATTCCCGTTCTTTACAAACGACGATCATATTTCTTGTCATGGGGGGCATTTTAGTGCTGGCGTTTGGCGGATATTTGGGTCCCGCTTCGCGGCAGTTCAGTTTGGTGTGGATCGATATACAGACCTGGATCTCTTCGCGCTATCTCGGCTTTCAAGATCTTGTGACCGCGCCGCGCGATATCGCATCCCTGCGCGCGCGCAATACGGAACTTGAAACGCAGGTCTCTCAATTACAAGCGCAGTTGATCGAGCTTCAACAGCGCGTGAACGAGACCGAGATCCTTGCCGCGCTGGTCGATTTTTCGCGCGCCAATCCTGAAAGCACGTATCGGGCTGCTTCCGTCATCGGTCGTGACCCCAGCCCATTCCTGCATTACATCATCATCAATCGCGGTTCCAATGACGGCATTCGCCGCGGCATGCCGGTGGTGACAAATCAAGGTTTGGTGGGGCGCATCGATGCGGTCATTGCGGATGCTGCCCGCGTGCAGCTCATCACAGATCCCGGTTCGGCTGTCAATGTGTATTTGCAGAATGCGGATACCAGCGCCATGTTGCTGGGGTCGGTGACCGGGGATATCACGTTGGATATGATCTCCCAAAATGTGCTTGTGGAACCGGGCGACCTTATTTTGACATCAGGTTTGGGCGGCGGATTCCCCTCGGACATACCCCTCGGGCAGGTCGTGACGATTCGGACTCTTGAATTTGAGCTGTTCCAACAAGCGACGGTGCAGCCCGCTGTGGATTTTTCCCGCCTGGAGATCGTGTTGGTGATCACCAATTTCCGCCCGGTGAACATCGCCCCGCTTGTGCCGGATACAACCCCCTAATCTTTCATTATGCGGAATGTGATAGCATTTCCCTTGCTGGGATTGGCAGTTATTTTGCAATCCTCCATCATCAGCCAGGTGCAGCTTCTTTCAGGGTACGCCGATCTGCCGTTGCTGTTGGTGACTGCCTGGGCGCTGCAGGGCCGGGTGGAATCAGCATGGCATTGGGCGGCAGTTGCCGGTCTGATGGTCAGTTTTGTATCGAGTATGCCGTGGCCGGTCATACTGATCGGCTACTTTGGCATTGTGTTCATGGCGAGAATTCTGCAGCGCCGTGTTTGGCAGGCTCCCTTGTTGGCGATGTTCACTGTCGTCTTTTTGGGAACCATATATGTACATTTACTTTCGTTTGCTTCTCTGCAAGTGTTGGGAACGCCCTTGTCGTTTGCTGATGTGATGGGTTTGGTCACCCTGCCCGGGTTGTTGCTTAATATGCTGTTCTCCATCCCCATCTATGCCTTTATGCGAGACCTGTCGCGCTGGGTGTACCCCATCAAGGAGTATGAATGAGTTCTGAAGCACGCCCCGTACGTTTGGAAACCTGGCGATTGATGACCGTCTATATTGTCGTCGTTCTCGTGATTGCCGCCCTGCTGCTCCGCTTGGTCAATTTGCAGGTGCTTGGGGGGGCGAATTGGACGGCGCTCGCGGTCGAAAATTATACGCGCGATGTCAGTGTTCCCGCCCCGCGTGGAATTATTTACGACCGGCACGGTTATATCCTTGCCAGCAATGTAGCGTCCTACAATATCGTTGTCACTCCTGCCAGCCTCCCTGCTGATGACTCGGATATTCAGCGGATATATCGTGAACTCTCCAATTTAATCGATGTGCCGGTGGGCGGTCCTGTAACGGCTGAGTCGCTGGAAGAGGCGAAATTATATGCGCAGTGTGTGGAAGGTCCGGGTATTGCGCAGTTGGTGGCTTTGCAGGAGACGCTTGCGCCGTACAGCCCGGTCAAGGTCAAATGTAATGTATCCGAAGAAGTCGCCCGGGTGGTGGCAGAGAGATCGGTTGACTGGCCCGGTGTGGAGGTCGAGGTTGAGCCGATCCGCGAGTACCCAACCGGGTCGTTGACAGCTCATCTGGTCGGTTTCCTGGGTCCCATCCCAGCTTCACAGGAAGCAGAGAGGCGTGCTCAGGGGTTTGTCCCCAACCGTGACAAGATCGGCTATTCCGGCGTGGAGGCGTCTTTGCAGGACATCCTTGCGGGCAGGAACGGTCTGCGGGTGGTGCAGGTTGATGTGGCAGGGCAGGAGATCCGTAGTCTTGAGCCGCCGATCCCGCCTGTGCCGGGGCATAACGTGTATTTGACGATCGATACGCGCCTGCAAGCCGCAACGGAAGCTACGCTGCTGGAAGAGATCCGATTCTGGAACACCTATTTCGGGACGGTCCGCATCTCAAGTGGCGCCATCATTGCTATGAACCCGAAGACCGGTGAGATCCTTGCGATGGCTTCCTATCCGGCATATGAGAACAACCGTCTTGCCCGTTTTATCCCCGCTTATTACTATGAGCAGTTGAGCGAAGACCCGCGCAAGCCGCTGTTGAATATCGCGGTTTCGGCAGAGTTCCCGCCCGGTTCTGTGTTTAAAATAGCGACGGCAGTCGGCGCCATTAACGAAGGTGTGGTGGATACGAGTACCGTGGTCCAGGCTCCGGCGCAGTTGCTGCTGTGCGAGCGCTTCAACCCCAATGATATTTGTACCGAGCGGAACACCCGTCCCTTCGTGGACCATATTTACGAGACGATCCCCGAAGGGTTCGGTCTGGTTAATTTTTATCAATGTATTGCATTTTCAAGCAACGTCTGTTTCTATAAATTAGGCGGCGGATATGAAGATGAAATCCCTCAGGGGCTTGGAGTTGAACGCTTGCGTCAGTATGCCCGTGCGCTCGGATTTGACGAACCATCTGGAATCCAATTGCTGGGCGAACAGGACGGCTTGATCCCCGACCCGCAGTGGAAGCGCATCAATACCGGCGAAAACTGGTCCACCGGCGACACCTATATCGCCAGCGTGGGGCAGGGATATGTGCTTGCCACGCCGCTGCAGATTTTGATGTCCGGTGCGGTGATCGCGAACAACGGAAAGTTAATGCAGCCCACCGTAGTGCGCGAAGTCACGGATGGGGATGGCAATGTCGTCCCGATGTGGTTCAACCCCACCGATTTTACAGTGACAGATTTCCCGACCGAAGGCAGTTATCAAATATCGCCTTTCACGCCGAACATGAAATGGGATGTGACGGAAACACCGCTGATCCAGGAATATTCATGTGACGGTCCATATTGCAGTCTGACCGACGACTTCAAGACCATTACGCCCGCATCGATCCAGGCAGTGCGGGAAGGTATGCGGCTGGCGGTCACCGCCACGCGTTTTGGTACGCTGCACGATCTGTTTGGAACATATCCGATCGCGGTTGCCGGAAAGACAGGAACCGCCGAGTATTGTGATGATGTGGCGCGCGAAGCCGATCGTTGCAACTTCGGCGCATGGCCCACCCATTCATGGACGCTTGCATATGCCCCCTATGAAGACCCGGAGATCATTGTGGTCGCTTTTGCATACAACGGCGGTGAAGGCGCGAGTGTTGCAGGTCCCATGGTGGATCGTGTGATCCGCGCATATTTCGAGATCAAGGCGGTGGACGCGGCGCAGAGCAATCCGACCGGTCCATAAATCGAGCCCTTTTCATCAGGTATAATTCAACGCGATAAACCGCATGAATCAACTTATGGAACCCACTACATCCATTGTTCAGATCAAGGGAATACGCGACGGGCTTCTCGCAACCTTTTCGGACGCATCCTGGGATGACCAGCGCAGGGCTTTGATCATACAGATAGATGAACGCCCCGCCTTTTTTCAAGGAGCGCGGCTTGCCATGGATGTTGGGACGCAAATTCTGAAAGTCAACGATTTGGTGGATCTGCGGGATCATCTCTCGGAGCGAAATGTAGTGCTATGGGCGGTGATCAGCGAATCGCCGGTCACTGAACAGACCTCGCAGCTGCTTGGGCTTGCCACCCGTATTTCCAAGCCGCGCCCCGAGGAACAACGTCATTTTGCGGACACGATCTCGGATGAAAATACCGCCCTCTTCATTTCGAGGACCATCCGTTCCGGTACGCGCATCGAGCATCCCGGTCACATCGTTATTATGGGTGATGTCAACCCGGGCGCCGAGGTCGTTGCCGAGGGAAATGTCATCGTGTGGGGGCGCGTGCGCGGCATGATCCACGCAGGTTCAAAGGGCGATAGAAGCGCCTACATCTGCGCGCTCGATCTTTCCGCCAACCAACTCCGCATTGCCGATGAAGTTTCCGCGATGCTGAATCCGCAAAAGGATCCCCGGCCTGAGATCGCGACCATCAACGCAGAAGGCCGCCTGCAAGCCGAACTCTGGCACACAGGTTAATCCATTTATAGGACTTGTTTATGACTGCTCATGTGATCACAATTACATCCGGCAAAGGCGGCGTGGGAAAAACGACCGCTGTTGCAAACCTTGCCACCGCGCTGGCGATGGACGGCAAAAAGGTCGTCTGCATCGACGGCGATATTGGTTTGCGCAACCTTGACGTGGTCATGGGGCTTGAGAACCGCATCGTGTATGATATCGTGGATGTGATCGAGGGACGTTGTAAATTGAAGCAGGCAATGATCCGCGACAAGCATTACTCCAATATGTACTTTATTCCCGCCGC
>CAYPHR010000171.1:0-6724 GCA_964410375.1 uncultured Anaerolinea sp.
GAAGCAGGATGTGTTGTTCGGCGATATCGAGTTCGAGCGCGCGGATGAGTGGAAGGACGATGAGGAGATCGAGATAGAGTTTGAGTAGGGACAGTTGGTAGTTGACGGTGACGGATGAGGCAAACGCTTCATCCGTTTTTGATGTAGCGCACAAAAGAGAGGTTTTGAGCTTTTTTGATAGCTTTGGAAAGATTAAATCCTGGAAAATCATGACACCAGTTAGAACCAAGAACTGGATACTTTGCAAATCAGTTTTGTAACAATAAGGAGAAATATGAACTCACAAAAATCGTTTTATGGGTTGGCTGTCATTACATCCCTCGTATCAACCTCTATGCTCATCTGGCTCAGTCTCGGTGTTGGCATCATCGGGGCAGATGGCGACCCCGCCAATTTAATGTACATTGGAGTGGCCGCTGTTGGGATCATCGGTGCGTTTATTGCGCGTTTCCAATCCCACGGGATGTCCCGTGTGTTAACTGCGATGGCGATCACGCAAACATTGATCGCCATCATTGCGATTGCCGCAAAATTAGGCTATCCATTCAGCGGTCCGTTGGAACTTTTGCTGCTCAACGGGTTCTTCGTTGCAATATTCCTTGGGTCAGCCTGGCTGTTCCATCGTTCTACATGACAACACTTTACACACCTGCAAAAAATCCACTCTCTGACCAAGAGTGGATTTTTTTGCATCATCCATCCAATCTACCAGATCTCTTCCGCCGCCCGCACTCCCGACAAATACGCCCCATGCACCGTGCTGGGGTAGTCCTTTGAACTCGCTTCGCCCGCAAAGAAAAGCACATCCCCCACAGGTTCGGCAAGCGCATCATGGTCTTCACCGCTGGCAAAAGGCGGGACGTGCGAATACGCGCCGAACGAAAATGGGTCCCTGCCCCAGCGTGTGACGAGCATCCCCTCTGGCTCAGGAATATCTTCGCCGAACATCACACGCAAAGCCTGCATTGCGTCTGCGCGAATCTCCCCGTCACCCAAGTCTTCGAGCGCGAATCCTTTCTCTCCGCCGTGAAACGCCATGAGAATCGGCTTGCCCGTGAACGGCGTAAAGCTCAACCAGTCGCACCATTCACCCAACTCATCACCCACATAACTGATCGTCTCGATGCCCTCATCCCAAAACGCCTCGGGAAATCGCAAATAGACTTTGTTAAGGACTCCCATTCCGAGTCGGTCAATCGCAGTTTGTTTTGACTTGGGAAGCGGCGGCTCAAACTTAACCGACGCCTGCTTCAACACCCCAAGCGGAAACGTCACCACGGCTTTACCTGCCGCAAACCTCCCCGCCGACGTCTCCACCTCCACCCCATCACTTCCATATCGGACACTTTTCACAATCGTCCCCAGGCGAATATCCAATCCCTTCGCAAGCGCATCCGTGACCTGGTTGTACCCACCGGGGAAAATCACTTCCCCGCCGCCGAACTCTTCACCCAAATCCCACCACCACAGCGACAGGTCTTTTGCATCCGCGCCGTATTCCAACGCTGTGACAAGGTGGATGTAATAATTCAAGCGACGCAAGTCTTCGCCCGAAATTCCGCGGCTGGCGATGACCCGGTCGAATGCGGCTTGCAAAGGCATGTCATTATCCGCGCTGTCCTGCATCTCCGCCACTTCTTCATAAATCCCTTCGAACAATGCCTCCAGCCATTGCCATTCCCTGCCCGTCATTTCGCTCCCATCGGCGTTGAAGACAATCCCGTTCTCATCGCTGGTCGGGACGGTTTCGATCCCAAACTGCTTTGCCAGTTCTGCAATCGGGTTTCCATTCACGCCATGGATCCACGATGCGCCCAAATCCAGGGGCGCGCCCAACGATGAATCCGTCCACATGCGCCCGCCGATGCGATCCCTCGCCTCAAGCACGATCACACTGCGTCCATGCCCGGTCAATGCGCGGGCGGCAGCGAGACCGGCAATTCCCGCGCCAAGCACAAGTACGTCGGTATCAGTATGTGAACGATCGGTCATTGTTGCATTCTCCTCATCGGATCGGATTAATCCGCACGACATGGCAACCGCGGAGGCTGTCCAAATCAAAGTGGCTTTCAAAAAATCGCGCCGGGTGAAAGTTTTTCTCATTTTTGCCTCCATAAAAAATAATGCAGAAGCAGCGTCGCCATCGCCCCGAAATTATCGAAAACCAGCACATCGATCACAGAGGCATTCCGCCCGGGCACAAAGGACTGGTGGAATTCGTCCGTTGCGGAAAATAGCAGGGCGAGAAACCACGCAAGAACGTAATTCCGTTTGGGGAGCGCGCGCAGGTAGGCAAGGGCGAGCAAGCCGTAACCGACGGCGTGCCCGCCTTTTTTGACGAAGTAGTCCCAGCCGCCGAAACTCGGCAGGTCATCGCCGGGGCGGGAGGAAAAGCCGAAAATGACCAGCATCATCAACAGGGCGGGAAACCAGCGCGGGGTAATATCAAGCAGTTTTTTCATGGACTTTTGGGATCAGGGAGGCTCTCCCGTGTTTTCGACTTCATATTAATTCGCCCCTTTCTCAACCAATGCCAGAACAATGCCGCCGCCGCGCCGATATTATCGAAGACCAGCACATCGATCGCCGAGCCATTGCGGTTCAGCACAAAGGATTGATGATACTCGTCCGTGACGGCATACAGCAGGGCGAACAGCCACGCCAGAAAATAACGGTTCCGGTTTTCCTTCAAAATCCGCAGATACGACAACGCCAGAAATCCAAAAACGACCACATGCCCCACCTTGCGAATCGAAAGATACTTTCGGAAACTGAACTCGCGCGACTCCCCCCAGCCCGGGAGCGACGACAGGAAAAAGATAAAAACCATCAGCAGGATCGCCGGAAGCCAACGGTGTACAATTGGAAGCAGTTTTTTCATGTGAGGTTTCGTTGAATGGTGATGTGATTCTCAAAGACGACGGCGCATGGCTGAAGTTTACCGGTCCGCGCCGCGTGATTGTAACCGACAAACTTGAAGACGTCCGCAAGGCATTGGACGAGACCGAGCGGCTGGTGGACGAACATGGCTGGCACGCGGCAGGCTTCGTCAGCTATGAAGCCGCGCCCGCGTTCGATCCGTCCCTGCGCGTCATCCCTTCGCACGGTTTTCCGCTGTTGTGGTTTGGGTTGTATGATGGTCAGACTGGTCTCAATGGTCTGAAAGGTCTGACAGGTCTGACGGGTCAGTGGATGCCAAATATCGAGCGGGATGAGTACAACGCGGCAATCGGAAAAATCAAGGAATACATCTCGCAAGGCAAGACCTATCAGGTCAACTACACCATGCGCCTCATCTCGGACACTTCGCTTGCGCTCAGTGCAAGCTCTGAACTTGATCCATGGACCCTGTTCCTTCACCTCGCCCAAAGCCAGAACAAATACGCCGCCTTCGTGGACATTGGCGATTGGGCGATCTGTTCCGCTTCGCATGAGTTGTTCTTTGAACTGGACGGCGATGTCATCACAGGACGCCCAATGAAAGGGACGGTCAAACGCGGACGGACAACAGCAGAAGATAAGCTCAACTCCGATTGGTTGCGCGCATCCGAGAAAAACCGCGCCGAGAACGTCATGATCGTGGACATGATCCGCAACGACCTCGGGCACATCGCGGAAGTCGGCAGTGTGCATGTCCCTGAACTGTTCACCATCGAGAAGTATCCCACCCTCTTCCAGATGACCTCCACCGTGAAGGCAAATACCAAAGCATCGGTCACACGGATCTTCTCCGCCTTGTTCCCGTGCGCATCCATCACCGGCGCGCCAAAGGTCAGCACAATGCGGATCATCGAAGAACTGGAGACCAGTCCGCGCAAGATCTATACGGGCAGTATCGGCTACATAGCCCCAAACCGTAAAGCCCGCTTCAACGTGGCTATACGCACAGTGCTCGTGGATAAAGTCAACCGCAAAGCGGAATACGGGGTCGGCGGCGGCATCGTCTGGGATTCCACGTCTGCGGACGAGTATGGCGAGGCACTGCTCAAAGCCCGCGTGCTGACCGACCCTCCTCAAAAGGAATTTTCGCTTTTCGAAACTCTGCTCTGGACACCCGAAGAAGGATTTTTCCTGCTCGACCGTCACATCGCGCGCATGCTGGATTCGGCGGAGTATTTTGGGTTCAACACAAATGCAAGTCAGGCTTTCAGCCTGACAAATTCTGGAACTCAGCCACATGGCGGGTTGCAAACCCGCCCTACAGATATCAGAAATCAAATTGAATTTTTTTTGAGCAAACTTGTATCCGACGCAGACTCGCCCAAGCGGGTCAAGATTTTTATGAATTCGCAGGGAGAACTTTCTGGCGAAGTCCGCGATTTTCAACCGGCGGATAAAATTTTCAAAGTCTGCCTTGCCAATCAGCCCGTGGACTCGAACGACCGATTTCTCTTCCACAAAACCACCAAGCGGGATGTGTACGATCAAGCCATGATCGAAGGATATGACGATGTTTTACTTTTCAATGAGAACGACGAACTGACCGAATTCACCATCGGCAATCTGGTCATCAAAATGGACGGAGAGTTGCTCACACCGCCGATTGAGTGCGGTCTGCTGGCTGGCACGTTCCGCACCGAACTGCTTGATTCAGGGGAGATCAAGGAACGGGTAATTCCAGTATCAGACTTGGGGAAGTGCGAAGCGGTCTTTCTCGTCAACTCGCTGCGGAAATGGGTGAAGGTCGATCACGGTGACGCGCTCAACGCGCAGCGGAAGCCGATGTCTTCGTAGGCGTCATCCAGCCCGTACCACAGGCGGTAGGCGCCGCGCCCGAACCCGAACAACATGCTCCACGAGCCGCCGCGGACACCACGGTAATCCGTTAACGACGGGTCGACACCCTGCGGATTCTCGCGCGGTGAAATGGCGTAATAATTCGTCACGGTCGTGGTCAGCGGATCCACTTCGAGGAAGGCATCATGCACCCACTCCCAGACGTTGCCGCCCATATCGAGCGCACCGTATGGACTGGCTCCATCGGGAAAACTGCCCGCCGGCGCTGTGCGGACAAACCCGTCACAACCTTCGCGGGTGTTCGGCATGATGGAGGCATCCAATTCAAGCTCATCGTCGAAGTTGCCCATCGTGCAATCGTATTCATTCCCCCATGGATAGACGCGCTGTTCATTCACTGCCGCATCCCAAATGGCGGCTTTCTCCCACTCGGCTTCGGTCGGCAGGCGACGCCCCGCCCACGCGCAATACTCCTTCGCCTTCACCCATGAGACGAACACCACAGGATGATCCGCCAATTCCGGGTCGTCGAATTGCACGGTTGAATACGGCGGTTCGCACTTCCCATTCCTGACACACTCGCGATACATGGCGTTGGTCACTTCGGTCTGGTCGATCCAATACGCATCGAGATAGACCTCGTGCCGGGGCTGCTCATCAGTCAGACCTTTTTCACTCCCCATTAGAAAATCCCCCTCCGGGACGTACACCATCTTCATCCCATCTCGCGGCGAGATGGATACGCTTCCGATCTCGGGCAGAGGCTGGTCAGTCGTCCCCAGAGCGGCACAACCGACCAGCCCCGCCGCAAAAAAAGCAAGGGCAAACGCGAGAATGCCCTTTGGCATAATTTATGTATCCTCCAAACGGAGGTTGACGTTCATGGTCCCATCGCCCAAGTCCACGCCCTGAATGACCACCGCCTGTCCGCTCGGGTCGCCGTCGAAGACCATGCTGAAGACGCCATCCGAAACGACCGTCAGCAACTGGCGCTCGGTGTAGCCCATGTCGCCGTACACGCCGCGATAGAACTCCATTACCTCGTCGAGGCTGAGGTTCGTCTGGTAATTGACCGTCCCGGAGACGCTCATGACATTTTTGGCATCATCCGGCAGGGGGAAGTCCGATTCGCCGCCGAAGGAAAATTCAAAATCATCCGCGGATTCATCATCGTCCGATCCGCTTGCGGGCGGCACAGCCGGGTTTTCATCCATGCCATCCGAAGGCGGCGGCAGTTCCACAGCATCGCTGCCTCCCCCGCCCGCCAGCGCCTGACACGCCAGCGATGCCAGCAGCAATACCGTGATCGCGATCAATACATTGAACTTTTTCATTGGCACACTCTCCTCGTATAAAGTTTTGGTGATTATACCCATAAGCGCGGATACTACGATCTTACGGCGCGCGTTCATTCAACACTGCGAAACAAAAAAGAAAAGGCTCTCTTTCGAGAGCCTTAGGCTGGGGATCAAGGATTCGAACCTCAATTTTCACGTCCAGAGCGTGACGTGCTGCCGTTGCACCAATCCCCAGTGATCGAAGGGCTGTCCTTCCACGAAGAAACACACATCAACGGGTTTTCAGCGGGCAATATTTTATCACGCCCATCCGCTTTGCGCAAGGAAGAAGCATAACACTTTTATACCATAAGAAATTTCCCCCTTTTTTACTTAAAAAATCGGATATGTTTTGTTTTAATGTTACAATTAAAATAACATTAATCGCTCTGCCGCCTTGCAGATGCAGTTCCGTGCGGGGATATCGCAGAAACAGGTGGAGTTTCATTAATGATCGAACGGCAGGCAATCCATTTATTCCTTATAAATCGGCTGACCACCGAAGGAGGCAGAGAGAAACAAAAAAAACATAATTTCCCTTTCATTCATCTTACATAAATTATTTCAGGAGACCCTCATGAAAAAAAATGTTTGGCGTATCGTTAATATCATGCTCGTGTTCGCGATCGGTGCATGGGCATTTGCCAGCA
>CAYPHR010000172.1:0-6700 GCA_964410375.1 uncultured Anaerolinea sp.
TGGAGTGGAAGCCTTCAACGCCGCAGGCAAGGCAACTCCCCTCAAGACCGTCACGAGAGGATGCCCATAAAAAACTGATCGATCTGCAAAAAAACAGCCCCGCGGACTTTCATCCGCGGGGCTGTTTTTTGCATCTATACTTGGTCCTTTTTTCCTTCGACCATTTGAATTCCATGCTCACTGAAGATCTCGCCAATCCGCCCCATATCCGGCGGACCGTCCTTAGCGAATTCGTCCGCACAGCGCGAGAAGAAGACCTCGAACCCGGACGGGGTTGTGATGACCCAGTGGCGGCTGGGCGTCTCGCCGACGTTGCGGAAGCCATGCACTGCGCCGCGCGGAAGGTAGACCACGCCGCCGGGACCCACTTCCGTCCACTCATCGTTCGCGAAGTAACTGATGCGCCCCTCGATGACGAGGAAGATCTCGTCCTCCCTGTTGTGGGCATGCACCGGCGGTCCGCCGCCGGGAGGCGTGACCTCAGAACAGATGGTCAACGAGTTGCCGGTCTGTTCGCCGCCGAGCATCACAGACATGACATTCCCAAAGGCGTGCAGTTCTTTACCTTCACCGGGCTGTACGATCACAGGGGCAAGATTGTTTGTTGTTTTCATAATATTCACCATATCCAAAAAAATTCCAAAATCTTCAACCAGCCCCCAACGTGTTTCCACGCCAGGGGCTGATCTTTCAAGGGGCTGTTAGTGACCGCAGCTCACATTCGGATTGAACGGGGCAAAGATGCCGGCGGGGTTTGCCTGCCACACCCAGACATGTAGGGCGTAGTGCGGGGGCATTCCTTCTTCAGGCGGGGGCATGGGTCCATCGAATTCTCTGCCGAACAGGACCGGCGCAGGAGGGGCGGGATTCGGAACAGGCGCATCGGGCGGGCCGATCGCAAGCATGTACTCGACCCCGATCAACCTCATCCTTCCGCCGCTTTGAACATACAGCAGGACTTCCGGTTCAAGCAGGTCAATGGACGGATCCATGATGCGGGCGGGGTTGACGTAATGCACTCCCATGCCGCCCAGTTCCGGGTGTGCCACACAGTGAGGCGTGGCAACGAAGCCGTCTGCCAGCGCGGCGTTCACATCCTGATACTTCGTGGTCGCCCGGCGGAGCGCCGCCAGATCCTTCAACACCGCCGGGTCGGTGACGCCGGTCGCCGCGTAGGCAACGCCCGCCATGACCGCCAAAAGCACAAGGACGGCAACGCTGGATACAAGTAACTTTTTCATTGGTCTCCTCTTTCTTCAAGTTGGGTTTCGGAGCCGCCATTTATTGCGCATGGTATACTCCGTTCGACACCCATACTTTACACAATCAGAAATTCAAATGGGTATCGCCCGGCGATACAGAAGCGATACAGAGCGAGGAAGATGACCTTAAGCGAAGCATCCTTTGGGGAATGGCTAAAACGTCAACGGAACACCACCGGACTCACACAAAAACAGCTTGCGCACCAGGTCGGATGTGCAGCGATCACCCTGCGCAAGATCGAAGCCGACGAGCGCCGCCCCTCCGTGCAGATCGCCGAACAACTGGCAGACATCTTCAATATCCCGGAAAAAGAACGAAAACGTTTCCTTGAATTCGCGCGCGGCGACTGGGCATCCCAACCCGCGGAAACAAAGCAAAACTCCCCCTGGCAGGAAACGCGCTCGAACCTGCCTGCGCCTGTCACATCGTTGATCGGGCGCGGGAAAGAGATCGAAGAGATCCGTGAATATCTGTCTCAGGAGGAAACCCGCCTCGTCACGCTGATCGGTCCTCCGGGTATCGGCAAAACACGGCTGGGAGTCGAAGCGGCGCGCACAGCGTTATCTGACTTCCCGGACGGCGTATATTTCGTCCCGCTCGCGCCTCTCCATAGCCCAAACCTGCTCGCGCCAGCCATCACGGCGGCGTTGGGATATGTCGGGGTGAAGAACCACCCTCCAGAAGAACAACTCAGGCTGGGGATCGGGGAGAAGCGCATCTTGATCCTGCTGGACAACTGTGAACACCTCATCGAGGATGTCGCCCTGCTCGCATCGGACATCCTTTCAGCCTGCCCCCGTTTAAAGGTCATCGCCACCAGCCGTGAAGTGCTGCGCGTCCCCGGCGAATGGCTGTTTCCCGTCTCCCCGCTCGACACGCCAAAAGAAGACCTGCCTGTGGATGAAATCTCCGCCTATCCTTCGTTGACGTTGTTCAGCGAGCGCGCCCGCGCAGTTTCTCCGGATTTTGCCATGACCGCCGAGAACAGTAGAGCCATCTCAACCATCTGTGCAAAACTGGACGGCTTGCCGCTCGCCATCGAATTGATCGCTGCGCGGATGCGTTCGATGACGCCGCAAGTCCTGCTGGAAAAATTGAATGAACAACTCATTCTCTCCACCAACGGATCGCGCGCTGCCCCTGCCCGCCAGAGAACACTGGGCAATGCCATCGCCTGGAGTTACAACCTGCTCTCCGCCGAAGAACAGAAATTATTCGCTTATCTTTCTGTGTTTTCGGGCGGTTTTACGCTCGACATGGCGGAAGCGATTTTCGCAGATACTTTTACGCAAGTATCCATATCCGATCTCGTCCTCTCACTCTTTGACAAAAGTCTCCTGCAGCGAATATCCGACGAAAACAAAGAGATGCGATTTGCAATGCTGGTAACGATCCGGGAATTTGCGAGGGATCGATTAAGGGAAATGGGCGCAGAGACCGAAGCCTGCAATTGGCATTTGGCATATTTCAGTGAATTGGCGCGACAAGCCAGACCTCACTTTCGAAGTACCAACCAGGTAATGTGGTTGGAGCGTTTCGATGCGGAGCATGACAACATCCGCGCGGCGTTGGAATGGGCACAAGCAAGCAACTCCGTTGCGATGGGTCTTCATCTGGCAACAGATCTGGAGATGTTCTGGATCTATCGTGCTTACCTCCGCGAACCTTGTCTTGCGCTTGAAAACCTGCTCGCCGCATCCCCGCCGACCGACCCAATTCACGCCTTTGCCAGAGGGCATCTTGTCGCTGGAACCTTGCAAATGTTTTTGGAAAATTATGCCGTGGCGCATGCCCATGCCAAAGAATCCGAACGATTATGTCTGCAGTTGGGACCAACCCATAAAGCCGATCTTGCGGATGCCAGGAACCTGATCGTTTATACGGGTGATGAATTTACAGGCGACCCGATCCGGTCCCGCCAAGCGCACGAAGAGAATTTGAAATTGTTTCAAGAGGCGGGCGAGCACTGGATGGTCGCCCACACACTTTTTAACATTGGCTCTACGTTGCGGAAAACCGAAGATTTCGCAAAAGCCCGGCAGGCATTTGAACAAAGTTTGGCGCTCTTCCGGGAATGTGGCGATCATTTCCGCACGGCTCACTTGAACGTATTTTTAGCATGGATCGCAATTGCAGAGGGTAAGTATGCCGAAGCCCGTCTTCGGCTTGAAGAAGTGATCTCTTTCCGCCGTCAAGTCCGCTTCAATATTCAAATGGAAATAGATCTGTACATGCTGGGCATGGTTGCACTTCACGAAAGCGACCATCCGCGCGCAAAAGCCTGGTTCTCAGAATGTCTGCTTTTTGTCCAGCAGATCGGCGTGGATAGACAGCTTGCCGAATGTCTGATCGGTCTCGCAAGCATCGCCAACGGGGAGAACCGTTTTGGGCGCGCCGCCCTGATCACAGGCGCAGCGGAAAGGCAGGTCGAAGCGAGGCAGTTTCCCCTGGGGAGCAATGATCAAGCCGAACTGAAGCGGCTTCGAGATGTTTTGTATGAGAAACTCGGACATGCAGACTTTGAAGGGGCAGCTGCTAAAGGTCGTGCCATGACGATCGAGCAGGCGATTGAGTACGCGTTGGAATAATAAAAAAAACAGCCCCGCGGATGAAAGTCCGCGGGGCTGTTCTGTCTTACTTGGTTACCGATTAAGTTCCTTCTTCCCATGAGCTCAAGTACTTCAACTGCTCATCGGTAAGGATGTCGATCTTCACGCCCATCGCTTCGAGCTTGAGGCGGGCGATCTCGTTGTCGATCTCGGTCGGAACGGAGTAGACCTTCTTCTCCAGTTTGTCGGCGTTCTTCGCCATGTATTCCGCGGACAACGCCTGGTTGGCGAACGACATATCCATAACGGAAGCAGGATGCCCTTCGGCAGAGGCGAGGTTGATCAAGCGGCCTTCGCCGAGGATGTTGATCTTGCGGCCGTCCTTGGTAGTGTACTGTTCGACGAACGGTCGGACGAGATTGGGTTCGCCTACGCTCATGGCAGCCAGCGAGGGAATGTTGATCTCAACATTAAAGTGACCGGAGTTGGCAACCAATGCGCCGTCCTTCATCACTTCGAAATGATGCTTGTCGAGCACGTTCAAGTCGCCGGTCACAGTGCAGAAGATGTCGCCGATCTTCGCCGCATCGAGCATCGGCATGACCTGATAGCCATCCATGACCGCTTCCAATGCCTTCATCGGATCGATCTCGGTGACAACGACATGTGCGCCCATGCCGCGCGCGCGCGAAGCGAGACCGCGTCCGCACCAGCCGTAACCTGCCACAACGAAGGTCTTGCCAGCCAGCAGGACGTTGGTTGCGCGGATGATGCCGTCCACGGTGGATTGACCCGTGCCGTAGCGGTTGTCGAAGAGATGCTTGGTGAGCGCGTCATTGACCGCAATGACAGGGAACTTCAACACGCCGTCAGCTTCCATCGCCTTCAGGCGGATGACGCCTGTGGTGGTCTCTTCGGTGCCGCCGATGACGTTCTTGAGCATCTGCTTGCGTTCTTCTTCGCTCAGGCTTTTTGCCCAGGCAGCGAGGGATGGTTCGAGCTTTTCAAAGCGTCCCATCTCGATGAAGAACAGGGAGGAAACGAGGTCTGCGCCGTCGTCCTGTGTCATGTGGGGCATGTGCTCCAACGCAGCGCGGATGTGCTTGAAGTACGTAACCTTGTCTTCACCCTTGATCGCAAAGACGGGGATTTCGTATTGATTCACCAATGCAGCCGCAACGTCATCCTGCGTGGAGAGCGGGTTCGAGGCAGTCAGGACAAGGTCCGCGCCGCCTTCCTGCAGGGTGATCATCAGGTTCGCAGTTTCAGTGGTCACGTGCAAACAGCAGGATAAACGCAGACCCTTGAGCGGCTTCTCTTTCTTAAATCGCTCGCGGATGGAACGCAGTACTGGCATTTCGCGCTCCGCCCAATCAATTCGGCGGCGTCCGCCTTCTGCCATTTGAATATCTTTAATATCGTAATTGCTCATGTAGTGCTCCTTTATTTAACTCTTTGGTTGATGTCACTCTTGGCGGGGTGAAGAGCCTCTGCAAAAATGGCATAAGATTCTTCACTTCGTTCAGAATGACGTATGGAATTTACTTCAACAAAACATCCAACTTGCCGCCGTCGTCGAAATGCTGGCGGAAGCGTTTGACAAATTCTTCGCGGGTATAGGCATGGTTCTGCGTGCCGCGCTGTTCAAGGCAGTATACCGCGGAAAGTGAGCCGATCTCGCCGCACAATTTCCAATCGAAGCCGTGCGAGTAACCGGCAAGGAATCCGCCGCGGAAGGCATCGCCCACGCCGGTGGGATCCACGACTTCATCTTCGGGCACGGTCGGGATGTGGACGGTGTCGCCGCCGGAGTACAGGTCTGCTCCGTCCTTGCCGCGCGTGATGACCAGCACTTTGACGTGTTCGAGCATCTGGTCGAGGCTCCAGCCGGTCTTCTTCGAGATCAAGCCGAATTCATAGTCGTTGCAGAACAGGAAGTACGCGCCTTCCATGTCGCGCGCCAGTTCCGAGCCTTCAAGGCGCAGGACCTGCTGGCTGGGGTCATACAGATAGGGGATATCCAGCTCGCGGCACTCGGCGGGGAATTTCATCATCGCATCGGGCGAACTGGGAGAGACGATGACAAGATCGGGTTTTGGATCCAACTCTTTCAAGGATTGGGTGGCGGAGTGCGCCATCGCCCCCGGGTAGAACGAAGCGATCTGGGCGGAAGCTTTATCCGTCGTCGCGAAGAACGAGGCGGTGAACACACCGGGGACGACCTGCATCAGGGACGTATCCACGCCTTTTGATTCCAGCCATTCGCGGTATTCGCCAAAGTCCTCGCCGACGGTTGCCATCACGCGCGGACGTTTGCCGAGCAGCGCCATGGTGTAGGCGATGTTGGGAGCAATGCCGCCGCGCTGTTTGGACATCGACTCCACCAGGAAGGAAAGGCTGATGGACTCGAGACGTTCGGGAAGGATTTGTTCCTTGAAATGACCGGGGAAGGTCATCAGGTAGTCATAGGCTACAGAGCCGGTAAGTAATATATCCATGCACAACTCGCAGAAAAAGGCGCACCCTTGCGGAGTGCGCTGGAATGACGAACGGACGAAAGTTTATCACGGGCTTTTGCGAATGTAAAGTTTTTCAACCTTCGAGTTTGTCAGGATTTTTTCTCGACCATGTGCCTCAAACTCACATCGAACGGCGGATACGCCACGCCGTTCTCGGTGACGATGCCGGTTACCAGTCGATTTGGCGTCACATCGAATGCGATATTGCGAGCTTTGGCGTTCTGCGGCGCAACGCGCTGACCTTCGAATTCCAGTCCCAGTACTTCCTGCGAATTTCGTTCCTCGATGGGGATCAGGTCACCGTGCGCGAGGGAAAGGTCAATGGTGGAGGTCGGCACGACGGGATAGAACGGCACGCCATTGTCAAAT
>CAYPHR010000173.1:0-6674 GCA_964410375.1 uncultured Anaerolinea sp.
TTCATGAGATGTTCCGCATCGACCGCCCCGCGCGCGGATTCTTTTTCGAGTGGTATTTTTCAACACTGGGAGCGAATCCACTGCCGTGGCACATCGGCGCGTTTCTCTGGCGCGGATTAAGCGCCATCGGCGCGTTGTGGCTCTTCAATATTCTCTGGCAGGACGCGAGAAAATTCAATTTTACTGCTGCACTGCTCTTCGCAATCTATCCCGGATACTTCTGGTGGATCAGCGCCATCGAATACCAGCCGATGATCGCCAGCCTGGCATTGCAGGTCTTTTCGATTGCTTTCACTTTAAAAGTGATCCAGTCACAGAATAGGACAGCGAAAATCGCATATGCACTTGCCTCCATTCTTACGGGCTGGGCATACATCTTCCTTGTGGATTACGCCATTGGCATGGAAGCATTCCGGTTGATCTGTGTATATCTGCTGGTCAATCGAAGCCGACAAGCCGATCTTTGGAAACGCGCCCTTGCCACGCTCAAAGCCTGGGCATGGACGGTGGTCATCCCGTTGGGTTTCGTCATCTGGCGTGCGTTCTTTTTTACCAATGAACGCCGCGCGACAGATATTGGCGGTCAATTGAGCGTGTTTTTGGGAAATCCTGCCGCCACGACCATTCACTGGCTTTTCCAGCTATATAACAGTTTGTTAAATATCAGTGTCTTGGCGTGGATCAATCAGTTTCCTGCATTCATTCAGGGGATTCGCCTGCGTGACACAGCGGTTGGTTTGATGCTTGCCATTATCGTTGCCTTGCTGGTGGTGTTTGCGCAGAAGCGGATCGGACCAACAGAGGATGAAAAGGATGATGGTGCGGGGCAGTTTCAGGCTGGGAAAGAGGCGTTGCTGTTGGGCGGGCTGGGAATGGTTTTCGGCGTCCTGCCGGTTATCATGGCGAATCGGTATGTCAATATCACGTTTTTCTCCCATTATGGTCTGCCGGCATCGCTTGCGGCGGCGGTTTTTATGGTCGCGCTTCTTGCTCTGTTATCCTCGAGGCGTGTGCGCTCCACCGTGTTGTATGGTGTTATTGGATTCGCGGTGTTGGCTCATTATGGGATCGCCCACCATGCTGTGACGGAGATGTCAGCGCTCGAGAAATTCTGGTGGCAGGTGAGTTGGCGCGTGCCCGCGATTCAGGCTGGGACCACGCTGGTGGTGAACTATCCGTTGTCTGGCATGGGCGGGGAGTACGGGTTGATGGAAGCGGCGAATGTCATTTATTTCCCTGATGAGACCGGGGAGATTCCCGTCCATTATCCGCTGTCGGGATTGACCCTGTCCAGTATTAACCTGCCCGATATTTTGGACGGTTCACTTTACAGAGAGACCAGTTACCGCAGCCACACCGTCAACTTTGATTATGGGAATATCCTGCTCATTAGCCAGCCGACAGTTGGTTCGTGTGTGCACATCATCGACGGACGGCAGCCTTTGATCTCGATGTATGATCCAGTGGAAGTTTCGCTGGCGGCTCCTTCTTCGAACATCGAAAATGTGGTCGCGGATGCCGTCCCTGCCGTTCCGCAGAAGTTTATTTTTGGCAGTGAGCCGGAACACAATTGGTGTTATTACTTCCAGAAAGCGGACTTGGCTGTACAGTTGGGCGATTGGGAGACAGCGGCAGGGTTGGGCGATGAAGCCATGCGCCTGAGGTTGAGTCCCGAAGACCGAGCCGAATGGACGCCGTTTTTGAAGGCGTATGCCATCACAGGCAATGCGGAACAGTTGGAACAACTCGCCACGCGCGTGATCGGTGAGAGACCGTTACGTTTGCGGGTGTGTGAGATGTTGAGCAATATCGAACAGCCTTTGAGTGATGATGTGCGGGAAACCATCGATGTGAATTATTGCAAAGGTTCAGGCTGATGTCCAAGTTTACGGATCAGAACTACCTTACGCAAAACCAATACAGGGACTCCGGCAATCTGGATGCGCGGATCGCGATCCATAAACGCTTCAGTACCAACCCGTATGGCTGGTTCAACTGGATGTTCGACTCATTCGCCGCTTTGCCGGAACATGCGAATATTTTGGAACTGGGCTGCGGGTCTGGTGAATTGTGGAAATCATGTGCGGACCGGATTCCCGCCGGCTGGAACATCACTTTGACGGATCTCTCCGATGGGATGCTGGATTCGGCATGGCGAAATCTCCTGCCGACGGGACGCAGTTTCAAATTCGAGAAGGTGGATGCGCAAGACATCCCATACGCGGATGAGACCTTCGATGCGGTGATGGCACACTTCATGCTGTATCATGTGCCGGACAGACCAAAGTCGATCTGCGAGATGCGGCGTGTGCTGAAGACCGGCGGAACATTGTTCGCTGCAACGATTGGCGATGGACACATGAAGGAAATGATGGATGCGCTGCAACGGGTTCATGTTGGCGAGGCTTCTGAAGCATACAAAAGCCCCTTCACTCTTCAAAACGGATTGGAACAACTAAAGTCATACTTCCCTGACGCAACCGTGCTGCGTTATGAAGACAACTTGAAAATAACGGAAGTCGAACCTGTCATGGCGTATATCCGCTCATCCATACGGGCGGCTGAATTTTCGCAGGATGATTTTGAGAACGTACGAAAAACTTTTGAGCAGGAATTGACTGACAAAGGAATCATCTTTATCACAAAGGAATTGGGCTTGTTCACAGCCTCGAAATAGGAGTATCCATGGACTGGAAAAATCAAATTGTGCTCGTCACCGGCGGGACGGGATCGTTCGGCAAGAAGTTCACAAAAATTCTGCTGGAGGAGAAACAGCCGAAGAAGGTCATCATTTTCAGCCGTGACGAGTTGAAACAGCACGAAATGCAGGTGGGTGGATTCAACGATCCGCGCCTGCGCTACTTCATTGGAGATGTGCGCGACCGTGAGCGGCTTGTCCGCGCGCTGCACGGCGTGGATGTGGTCGTCCATGCGGCGGCGTTGAAACAAGTCCCCGCCTGCGAGTACAACCCGATGGAAGCCATCAAGACCAACATCATGGGCACAGCCAACGTGGTCGAAGCTGCGTTGGATGCAGGTGTGAAAAAGGTGCTGACCGTCAGCACGGACAAAGCCGTCAGCCCGGCGAATCTTTACGGCGCGACAAAACTTGCGGCAGAGAAGTTGACGATTCAAAGCAACGCGTATGCCGGGGGAACAGCAACCAGGTTTTCGTGTGTCCGATACGGGAATGTCGTCGGCAGCCGCGGCTCGGTGGTTCCGTTATTCCTGAAGCAAAGGTCCAATGGCAAGGTCACCATCACCGACAGCCGCATGACGCGCTTTTGGCTGTCGCTGGAGCAGGGCGTGCGATTTGTCATCCACTGCATCGAGCAGATGGAAGGCGGCGAAGTCTTCGTTCCGAAGATCCCCAGCACAAAAGTGACCGACCTTGCCAAAGCCATCGCGCCGGATGCGGAGTTGGAGATCATCGGCATCCGCCCCGGCGAAAAACTGCACGAGGTGCTCATCTCTGAAGACGAGGCGCGTCACACCATCGAACTTGACAAGATGTTCGTCGTCCAGCCTGCCGAAGCGACGTGGTTCGGCTACTCGTGGAAGGACCGCGGCAAAACGCTCCCCGAAGGTTTTTATTATTCGAGCGATAACAACAGCGAATGGCTGGATGTGGAAGGTATCAAGAACTACATTGCGCCATTCGAGGAATTGTTCGCGCAGGGTAAACTTGAAGGATAAGGTGTGATATGCCAGGTTTTGCCTGACACGTGACACACCTGAAACTTGGAACCAGACACATGAAACTCCTGCTCACCGGCGTCAGTGGTTTGCTCGGCATCAATCTCGCGCATGAGATGATGTCCGTTCATGACGTCACCGGCGTGGACCGCGGCAAACTGCTCAACGCGCCGTTCAGGGTTTTGAAGAAAGACCTGCTCCAACCCGATGCCGTGGATTACATCATCGATGCTGCCCAGCCCGATTGGCTGATCAACTGCGCGGCTCTCGCGGACCTCGATGCCTGCGAGAACGACCCGGACCTCGCCAAACGCCTGAACACGGACGTTCCCCGCCGGCTGGCGCGCGCGTGCAAATCGCGCGGTGTTTCCTTCGTTCACATCTCCACCGACGCGGTTTTCGATGGAGAAAAGGATGGCTTTTATGTTGAAGAGGACAAACCGAATCCGCTTGGCGTCTATGCCAGGACCAAGCTCGAGGGAGAATGGGCGGCGCTGACTGAAAATCCGAAAGCCGTCGTGGCGCGTGTCAACTTCTATGGTTGGAGCCTGAGCGGCAGGCGCAGTCTTGCGGAATTCTTCTTCCACAGCCTGACCGAGCACAAAAACGTGAGCGGCTTCACCGACATCACTTTCTGCCCCATGCTGGTCAACGACACGGCGCGCATGCTGGTAAAAATGCTCCAGCGCGGGTTGAGCGGCTTGTATCACGTCGTCGGTCCGCAGGCGATGAGCAAATACCAGTTTGGGGTGGAGATCGCCCGCAAATTCAACCTGCGCGAGAGCGAGATCGCGCCCAAGTCCATTCTGTCTTCCAGCCTGACCGCGCGCCGTTCCCACAATTTATGGCTATCCACCCACAAGTTATCCACAGATCTGGGTGAGGATTTGCCCGAGTTTTCCACAGGGTTGACAGAGTTTTTCACACAATACAAGCAGGGTTATCCACAGAAAATCCGAAGTTATCAACAATCTGGCGAAGTCTGACACGCGTTTCACCTGCTTTATCCACATCATGTCTGGAAAAGCCCGTCTTTTCTCCACCGAAATCCCGCCAGTTTCTCCCAGAATCCGCCATTTTATCCATAGTTATCCACAGTTTTTAGCCAGTTATCCACAGGAAAACCATGAAAAACCTGCTCAAACTCGAAGAATTCCTGCTTTTTTGCCTTTCCCTGCTTCTTTTTTCGGGATTGGACTACTCGTGGGGACTGTTCGCCCTGCTGTTCTTTGCCCCCGACCTGAGCATGCTCGGCTATCTGGCAAATCCCCGCCTCGGCGCGTGGACCTATAACCTGATCCACCACAAAGGGCTTGCGATTACGCTCTATGCCTTTGGCTACCTGCTGACCGTCCCTTGGCTCATGTTTGCAGGGACTCTCCTGCTCGCCCACTCCAGCCTTGACCGCGTGTTTGGCTATGGGCTGAAGCACGAGGATGCGTTCCAGAACACACATTTGGGCAGGATTGGGAGATAATATGGAATCGGACAGCTTGCTGTCCATTTTTGCAGAAGCAAGCTCCTGCACTCCAAAATAATTTCATCGGAGGAATAAATGGAATTCAAAATTCAAGACCAATGGATCGGACCGAACCACCCGACCTACTTCATCGCGGATATTGCCGCCAATCACGACGGCGATTTGGATCGCGCCAAACTGCTCATCCGTCTCGCCAAAGAAGCGGGTGCGGATGCGGCGAAGTTCCAGCATTTTCAAGCGCCCAAAATCGTCTCGGATTACGGCTTCACGCACATGAATTCCAAGGTCAGCCATCAGGCAACGTGGCGGAAGTCCGTCACGGAAGTGTACGCTGCCGCATCCGTCTCACAGAGTTGGACACCCATCCTGAAAGAAGAATGCGACAAAGTTGGCATCCACTTTTTCACCTCGCCATATGACTACGACTCCATCGAGCATGTTGACCCGTACATCCCTGCCTTCAAGGCTGGCTCGGGCGAAATTGACTGGATCGAAGCGCTCGTCCACATGGCATCCAAGGGCAAGCCGATGATCATCGCCTGCGGCGCAGCGGACATTGCCGATGTACAGCGCGCCGTCCATGCGATTCTCAAGGTCAACAAGCAGTTGTGCCTGATGCAATGCAACACCAATTACACTGCCAGCCCCGATAACTACGATCACCTGCACATCAACACGCTCAAAACTTTTGCCGCCATGTTTCCCGATGTGATTCTTGGCTTGTCCGACCATACGCATTCCGTTGCTCCCGTTTTGGGAGCTGTCACCCTCGGCGCTCGTATGATCGAACGTCACTTTACCGATAGCAACGACCGAGAAGGTCCCGACCACAAGTTTGCGATGAATCCCGAAAACTGGGCGAAAATGGTCGAAGAGACGCGCATTCTCGAACGCTCCTTTGGAAGCCCTGACAAAGTCATTGCCGAGAACGAGCAGGAGACAAAGGTCGTCCAACGCCGCTGTCTGCGCACCGCGCGCGACATCAAAGCTGGCGAGACCTTCACCCGCGATATGATCGATGTCTTGCGTCCCGCCACGATTGGCGCGATCAAACCGCACGAGATTGAAAATGTTATTGGAACAAAGGCATTGGCGGATATGCCAAAGGGCAAGGAACTGCGCTGGACAGATCTGGGTGCGTAAATGAATTTGTAGGGGCGGGGTTACCCCGCCCCTACAGTTGCATATGAAAATCCTTTATTTCTCCCTCGGTTACTCCACCCACGATTACCGCTTTCTCAAAGCCATCTCCGATGGCGGGCATGATGTCCGCTTTGTGCAACTCGAAGGCAATCGCAGACAGGTCGAAGATCGCCCCATCCCCGAAGGTGTGACACAAGTACATTGGAAGGGCGGACGCGAACCGTTTGCATGGAGCAAACTTCCCGCGCTTGTGATGGATTTCAAACGCATCCTTCGGGACCTCAAGCCTGATCTCGTCCATGCGGCTCCGATCCAAACCTGTGCCTTAATCGCCGTCCTCGCTGGAGCGAGTCCC
>CAYPHR010000174.1:0-6665 GCA_964410375.1 uncultured Anaerolinea sp.
ATTTTTCGAAGATATAAAAAAAGGGCGCGGTGACCGCGCCCTTTTTTCTACCTTCCCCCACGTAGGGGGAAGGGGTAGGGATGGGGGGTTAATCGTCGTCTTCGTCCTTCTTCTTTAGCCCAAGAATTTCATCGATTCGTTCCATGATCTCAGACGTGATCTTTTCCGCGATCTCGCCCGCTTTCATATTCTCATGCACCTGCTCCACACGACTCGCGCCTGTGATGACCGTGCTCACGAAGGGATTCTTCAAACACCACGCCAGCGCCAGTTGGGACATGGTTGCGCCGAGTTCTTTTGCAATCGGTTCCAGCGCGGCGACCTTCTCAAGTTTTTCCTTATCTTCCATGCGCGACTTCAGCCAGTCGTTCAACGCTGCGCGGCTATCTTTTGGGATGCCTTTGTTGTACTTGCCCGAAAGCAAACCCGAAGCCAGCGGACTCCACGTGGTCGTGCCGTAGCCATATTCCTTATAAAACCGGACGTAATCGCCTTCGAGCCGTCCGCGTTCAAACAGGTTGTACTGCGGCTGTTCAACGACAGGTTTGTGCAGGTGGTGGCGTTCCGCAATTTGAATGGCTTCGACGATCTCCGATGCCGCCCACTCGGACGTGCCCCAGTACATCGCCTTGCCCCATTCGATGATATTGTGCATCGCCCAGACCGTTTCTTCGATGGGTGTGGTCGCGTCGGGACGGTGACAGTAGATCAGATCCACGTAATCCATTTGCAGACGTTCGAGCGAACCGTTGATTCCCTCGATCAAACGCTTGCGGTTCAGCGTGTATTTCTCGTTGACATTATCATGCAAGCCCCAATAGAACTTGGTTGAAATCAGATAACTGCCGCGCCGCCAGCCGAGTTTCTTCAACGCCGCGCCCATCACTTCTTCTGATTTTCCCTTGGCATATGCCTCGGCGTTATCGAAAAAGTTCACGCCCAGATCGTACGCCGCCGCCATCAGCTCCGCCGCAGCATCCACATCCGCCTGGTTGTGGAATGTGATCCATGACCCCAAAGACAATTCACTCACCCGAATTCCAGTTTTGCCAAGATGACGATATTTCATTATGCCTCCGTTGTTTTGTGTATTCTCGCTCTATTATAATCATCTCATGCGAAAGCCCCTTGTATTGCTTGCCCTGTTACTTTCCGCGTGTAGCACACCGTCCCCTACACCCGATGCAGACGTTTCGCTCATGCCTTACCTTACCGCTACGTCCGCGCCGACCACCACGCCGGACGTTCTCGTCGTTATCGAAACGCCCATCCCCACCAGCACGCCGCAAGTTTACACCGTCCAACAGGGTGACACACTGAGCGGCATTGCTGAAAAATTCAACGTATCGCTGGATGTGTTGAGAGCGGCGAATCCCGACCTGAAAACAAGCATCCTCTCTATCGGACAGACACTCTTCATCCCGGACCCATCCGCTACCCTCGCCGCCGCATCGACTCCCACGCCCATGCCTGCTCCCGTCACCCAGACAGTCTGCCACCCCACAGCGGATTCGGGACTGTGGTGCTTCGCACTCATTCAAAATGACTCAGATGGTTATCTCGAAAATGTGTCCGCGCAGATCACACTTCTTGATGAAAACGGCGGGGTCATTGCCAGCCAAACCGCCTTCCCGCCCTTGGACATTATCGCTCCACATTCATCCCTGCCTGTATATGTCTATTTCCCAAATATATCCGAGACCATAAAGCCGCAAGTGCAGATGCTCAGCGCCATGCAAACCAGTGGAATCCGCTACCTGCCCGCTTCATTGCACAACACCATCGCCGAAATTGACTGGGATGGCAAGTTCGCGCAGGTGAGCGGACAAATCACTTTGCCAGCAGAATCAGACGCCGCAACCCAGGTCTGGGTCGCGGCGGTGGCGTACGATAAAAACGGGACAGTGGTCGGTGTAAAACGCTGGGAGGGCGGAGCGCTCGAACCCGGGGCGATGATCCGCTTTGACTTTAGCGTGGCAAGCGTCGGCGGAATCATCGAAGCGGTGGAGTTTTTTGTACAGGCGCGTCCATAATATCATTGCTTCAGGCTATCACCCACGCAATGATATATCCTACTTCCCTTCCAACCACATATAACGCTCAATGGGAACCGAGATCGGGGAGAAGACAAATCCCTTCACATACGGTTTGACCAGTTCGAACGAGAGTGAGTGTGTGGTGAACAAAACGGGGGCATCGTCCACGATGATCTGCTCGGCTTGCTGGTACATGTCAATGCGTTTGGTCACATCCTGCTCGACGCGCGCGGCTTCGAGCAGCGCATCCAACTCGGGGTTGGAGTAGCCGCTGTGGTTCTGCGCCGACTGGCTGTGGAACAACACATCGGCAAAGTTCTCGGGGTCGGCGTAATCCGCGCACCAGCCGCCGCCAAAGATCTGACCGTGATTGCCGGAATATATCTGGTCGTAGTAATAATTGAACTCGATGTTTTCGATCTTGATCTTCACGCCGAGTTCCTGCTCCCACATCTCCACCAGCGCGGAAACATTTCTGCTGATGTAACTGCCAATGCCTGAAGTGGTGTACACGATCTCGGGCAATCCATTTGCATATTTCGACTCGCGGAGTAACTGACGCGCCTGTTCGGGGTCGTGCGGCAAGCCGCGCAGACTGTAATTGAAACCGGGCAAACCGGGCGGATACAGTCCCTGTGCCGGCAGGGCAAGCCCGCGCAGAAGGACTTCGATGAACCGCTGGCGGTCGAATGCCATGCTGAACGCCTTGCGGACGTTGACATCATCGAACGGCGGCTGGGTCGTATCAAAGACAACATAACCTGTGCATAAATTAACGCCGGTGATGAGTTGCGAGTTGAGCGGCTCTTCGGGGTTGAGCATCCGCTCGGCAGAGAACAAGCCCACACCGGTCAAATCCACTTCGCCCGTTTCGTAGAGGCGCACGCCGTCGCCTGCGTACAACTTCACCAGCACATACGGGATGGACGGCGCTCCCAAATAAAAATCCTGGTTCGCCTCATAGGTAATGTATTCGAACGATCTCCATTCCTTTAATTTGTACGGTCCCGTGCCGTTTGGTCGGCGCACCCACTCTGCGCCTGTTTCCACATTCGCCTTGTCCACGACAAAGGCAGTAGCGTAGGTCAACTTGAGCAGGAAGTACGGCTTGGGTGCATCGATCGTGACTTGCAGGGTTTTCTCATCAATGACCTTCAATCCGCTGATGGAGGATGCCTGTCCTGCGAACTTTTCCTTCACGCCGATAATGTCACCCAGATAGGTCAGCACCGTATCGGACTTAAGCTCGGGGCTGGCTGCCCGTTCCCAGGAATAGACCACGTCCTGAGCCGTAACCCGCCGCCCGTCATGGAATTTGGCATTCTCGCGCAAGTGGAATGTGTACATCATGCCATCGTCACTGACATCCCACGTTTCGGCGAGATCGGGTGTCAGGTTGAGATGCGGGTCCAGCGAGACCAAGCCGCTAAAGACGAGTTTATTGCCCGCACCGTAGGTTGTGGCGGGATCATATTCCCGCGGGTTGGTGGATTCGCCGCCGCTGAGTCCGCTCCGCGCTGGCGGTCAGGAAGAGGGAGGAGAGAAGCGCGAGGAGGAGAAGTCCCAGTGTAGTTTTCTTTAATTTATTCATATCCACCTCCTTGATTCTTGTAATTGCCCCTGCGGACGATGAATCCCAGCACGATGACTCCGACAATGAGCAGGAACAACAAGCAGAAGCACAACAATGAAATCGTGAGCAGAAGCGGCGGACCTGTCCGTTCGGTTGGGTTTGCCGGATCACCGAACGAGGAGGTGGGAATAATTTGAGGCGTGGGCGTCACCGCTTGCGGAATGCCGGAAACTGGGACATATGTCGGGACAAAGGTTGGGGTGGGTTGGGCGGTCGCTTGCGCAGTGACAGGCCGCGGCGCGGCGTTGATCGATTTCCTCCACTCGTCCTCCAAACCGTCTGTGTCAAAACCATAGATCTCGCGCAAGGCGGTGTCGATGGGCTTGGCATCGCGCAGGGCAATGAGCAGGTCCGTCATTTTTTCCTGTCCGTGCGTTTCGATCAGGAATTTCACGACGCTGTGCGATTGGACATAGGAAAGGTTGGCTTTATTGGGCAGTTCGGAGAACGCCCCGCTGATGGAGCGCAGAGGCAGGAGACTATTTTCGCGAATGGCTTGATCGAGCAGGGAGCGCATGTTGGAATCCATCTCGCCTTCGCTGTACATGGCGAGTCCTTCGTTGAGCCAGGTGGGGATCGAGCCAAGGCAGGAGAAGGCGAAGCGCCCGACCAAAATATGCGTCAACTCATGGATGACGGTGTTCTTGTCCCAGGCGGAGTTGGAGCCGGAGACGCCCATGATGACAATGCCAAAATCGGAAAATGCCATCCCGCCCGTCCAGGATGGTTCGTACAGGACTGCATCGCGCATGTCAGTGTAGTTGGGGTACACGTAGAGGTCGATCGGTTCGTCGGGACGCAAGCCTGCCTGTTCACTGTTGCGGCGCAGACCTTCCAACCCGGCATCGAGCATGGTCTGCGCAAAGGAACGGTCCAGACCATAGTAGTGCAGGCGCAAATCCGTGCCGCTGATGGTTTGCCAGGGCTGTTCGTCGTCGATCCATGTGGCGGTTTGCGTCTGACTGACATATTCCGCGCCGCTCTGGTCGGTGTAGCGCCAGCGCCACCATAAGGTCGAGCCCGGCGGGAGCGATCCGCTTTGGCGCATGTCCCACGTCCACGAAATGTTGACAGAGGCGGACGGGGTGAATTGTGGATAGGATTTGGCGAGCACATCGCCGCAAGTCTGCTGTTCGTTGCCGTATTCCAAGGTTACGGAGGTGATGGCGGCATTCGCATTGAGCGTAGCGGAGAAGGTCACAGTGTTGGGGAATGCCAGAGAAACCCGGTCATTTTGAACGTCCGCGAGAGGCGCGGCAGAGGCGTGGATCGGGCTCAGGAGCATTACCGTCAACAGAACGGAGAGAATGGTCAATCGGGTTCGCATCAAAATATCCTCGGTTGGTTTTGCCAACTATATCATCAATTTTTCGTCACGGACAATTAGGACAAATTAACGGGGTTTTTGTGACATCCATCCGAAACAAATCTCAGGGTCATTTAATGTCAACATGTAAAATGGGTAGATATTGTTACATTTTGCACTTTGTCACATTGACTTGGAGGAACACAATGAAGATGAATAAATTCCTGGTTGGCTTTTTCCTGATCATGGCGGCGGTGGTCTACTTAATAGCCTCCTCCACACAGGCGAGCGCGGAGTATTTTTTAACCGTGGATGAGTTGAAGGAAAAAGGCGACGATGCCTACGATAAGAGTTTGCGCCTTTCGGGAGCCGTGCTGGGTGATACGGTCCAGTATGACCCGCAGACCCTGACGCTGACGTTCGAGATCGCGCATGTGACCGGCGATAACAAGGAGATCGAACAGCAGGGCGGTCTGGCGGAAGTGTTGTATCAGGCAGTGAACGATCCCACCCGTCAACGTGTGACCGTCGTGTATATCGGTCCAAAACCTGACCTGCTTCGCAATGAAGCGCAGGCGATCATGACCGGCAAGCTCGGCGAAGACGGCATCTTTTACGCCGAGGAGTTGCTGCTCAAATGTCCCACCCGTTATGAGGAAGCGGTTCCTGATCAAGCCGACAGTTAGAAAAGTGACCTGACAGGTTCCCACAGCCTGTCAGGTTTTGTTTCCATCATAAGATACCCGAAAAAACTTTAGGGTTCTGTAACCAAGGAAATAGTTATGCTCCCAGAATTTGGATTTGGCGTTTTATTAGTTAGTTTTATCGTTACCATATATAGCGGGGTTGCTGCGGTGTACGGCGTAACGAACAGATCGGCGGCATTGGTGGAAAGCGCCCGCCGCGCCCAATTGTTGACCTTCCCGTTGATCACAATTTCATCCATCGTGTTGATCTACCTGCTGGTCAACAACCGCTTCGATGTGGCTTTCGTCTATGAAGTGACCAGCAAAAGCATGCCCACCTATCTCAAGGTAACTGCCTGGTGGGGCGGGCAGGCAGGTTCGCTGCTTTTCTGGTCGTGGCTTCTGGCGGTGTTCACATCCGCCATTACCCTGCGTAAATGGGATCGCGACATTGAGTTCCTGCCCTGGGTGATCGTGGTCTCTGCCGTCACACTGGCATTCTTCCTCGGCATGATCGTCTTCTATGAAAATCCTTTCACCCGCTTCTGGCTGGTCAACGGAAATGTGACACCGAGCATGTTCTCCCCCTCCGCAGTCGCGACGGTATTCACACCGCAAGATGGGCAGGGATTGAATCCGCTTCTACGCCACCCGGGCATGATCATACATCCCCCCATGCTTTATCTTGGCTTTGTTGCCTATGTAGTTCCCTTTTCGTTTGCCATTGCAGCGCTCATTACCGGTCGCACCGATGACCGCTGGACCCGCATCACGCGCCGTTGGTCGTTGTGGGCATGGCTGTTCCTGTCCTTCGGTCTCGTGCTCGGCGGGCGCTGGGCATATGATGTGCTAGGCTGGGGCGGCTACTGGGGCTGGGATCCGGTCGAGATCGCAGCGTTCATGCCCTGGCTGACCGGAACCGCCTTCCTGCATTCCGTAATGATCCAGGAAAAGCGAGGCATGCTCAAGCAATGGAACATGATCCTCATCATCCTGACGTATGC
>CAYPHR010000175.1:0-6658 GCA_964410375.1 uncultured Anaerolinea sp.
GGACTTCCCCTCTCCGCCAGCAACACCCTTCGCGGCGGTGACACGGCTACCAACATCGTCGGCGTGATGACCTATACTTGGGCTGGCAACGCGGCAAGCGGAAACGCATATCGCATCCGCCCCATCAACGCGCTGAACGGATATGTCAACTTCGAGCCGACCAATCCGCGTCCCACCGAGTCTCCAGATGTGGGCGGTTCGCTCAAGGTCGTTGGTTTCAACCTGCTCAACTACTTCAACACCTTCTCAGGCTGTATCAATGGCATTGGCGGAACACCCAGCAATAGCAACTGCCGCGGCGCTAATAACCTGACCGAATTCAACCGCCAGTGGGCGAAAACCGTCGCTGCCATCCTCGCCATGGATCCGGATGTGATCGGTGTCAACGAGATCGAGAATGACGGTTACGGTCCCGACAGTGCCATTGCCGACCTAGTGAACCGCCTCAACACCGCCACCGCACCGGGCACCTACGCCTTCATCGACGCAGACACCGCCACTGGACAGGTCAACGCACTTGGCACCGATGGCATCAAAGTCGGCTTGATCTACAAACCCGGCTCTGTGACTCCTATCGGACAAACCGCCGTACTGAACAGCGTTGCCTTCGTCAACGGCGGAGACAGCGCGCCGCGCAACCGTCCCGCACTTGCACAGGCATTCGAAGAAAATTCCAACGGGCAGATCTTTATCGTCGCTGCCAACCACCTCAAGAGCAAAGGCTCCGCCTGTGATGCTCCCGATGCTGGCGATGGACAGGGCAACTGTAACCAGGTGCGCTTGAATGCCGTCCTCGAACTGATGTCCTGGCTCACATCCGACCCGACCGGCACCGGCGATCCTGATATCCTGCTCGTCGGCGATTACAACTCCTATGCCATGGAAGACCCGATCATCGCGGTGGAGGAATTCGGATTTGCCAACCTGATCAAATCCTTCATCGGACCGGATGCCTACTCCTACGTCTTCGACGGTCAATGGGGCTACCTTGACCATGCCTTTGCCTCCCCGTCCCTGAATGCCCATGTGACCGGTGTTGCGGAATATCATATCAACTCAGACGAGCCCGGCGTGCTCGACTACAACACCGATTTCAAGAGTGCCGGACAGATCGACAGTCTTTATGCGCCGGATGAATTCCGCGTCTCCGACCATGATCCCGTGATCGTTGGATTGTGCCTGCCGCCCACGGCAACTGTGACCGCTTCAAAGACTGTTCTGTGGCCCGCAAATCACAAGTATGTGAACGTCAGTGCCTCGGTGACAGCCTCCAGCGACACGGCTTCGATCACACTGCTCTCGGTCACATCCAACGAACCCGACAATGGCATAGGTGACGGCAACACAGTAAACGATATCGTCATCGTTGACGATTTCAACTTCAAACTGCGCGCCGAACGTTCCGCCCTGGGCACGGGACGTGTCTACACCATCACCTATCTCATCACCAATACCTGCGGCGCGACCACCACTGTCTCAACCACAGTGACCGTTCCACTCAGCCAGGGCAATTAACAGCAATGCCAACAAAAAGAGACTCGTCAGCTGACGAGTCTCTTTTTGTTTAAGTCTGATAAAATTTCCCCATGCTTGCCCGCGTATATTCCTGCGCCGTAGTGGGGCTGGAAGGTGTCATCGTCGAAGTGGAAGTGGATTACACCAACGGTCTCCCCGCCGTCATCATCGTCGGTCTGCCCGATGCCGCCGTGCAGGAAAGCCGCGAACGCGTGCAAACCGCTGTCAAGAACGCAGGCTTGCATTTCCCCCGTCACCGCATCGTCGTCAATCTCTCCCCCGCCGCCATCCGCAAAGAAGGTCCCGCCTACGACCTCCCCATCGCGCTCGGCGTCGTCATCCTCGCGGGCTTTCTTCCGCAAGAAGCCATCGAAGGCGCAATGGTCGTCGGCGAACTTTCATTGGACGGAGTCGTCCGTCACACACGCGGAGTTTTGCCAATGGCAGCCGCCGCACGCGCCAATGGATTCAAGCGGATGTTCGTTCCCGAAGTGGATGCAGGCGAAGCCGCTTTGATCCCCGATCTGGAAGTGTACCCGGTCAAATCGCTTGCGCATCTCTATGACCATCTGGCTGGTCGGCGTCTCATCAAGCCTTATCAACCATCCGAAGCCGACTCTCCCGATCCGCTCTTCACCCCGACAGACTTCGCCGAGATCAAAGGACAGGAACACGTTAAACGCGCGCTTGAAGTCGCCGCGGCGGGTGGGCATAACTGTTTACTCGTCGGAAGTCCCGGCGCAGGGAAAACCTTGCTCGCCCGCGCCATGCCCGGCATCCTGCCTGAAATGTCCATCGAAGAATCTTTGGACGTAACCCGCATCTACTCCGTGGCAGATCAACTGCCGCCCGGCACGCCGCTCATCAAGCAGCGTCCGTTCCGCGCGCCGCATCACACCATTTCACATGCGGGTCTTGTTGGAGGCGGCAACATCCCCAAGCCCGGCGAAATCTCCCTCGCGCACCGCGGTGTTTTATTCCTCGATGAATTTCCCGAATTCGGACCCCGTGTCCTCGAAGTAATGCGTCAGCCGATGGAAGACAAGATCGTCACCATCAGCCGCGCCAAAGGTTCGCTGACGTTTTCAGCCAATTTCCAACTGATCGCGGCGATGAATCCCTGTCAGTGTGGCTATTTTGGCGATTCGCAAAAGCCCTGCACCTGCGCCCCCGCCGTCGTCACCAAATATCAAAAGCGCATCTCCGGTCCCATCCTCGACCGTATCGACATTCACATCGAAGTCCCGCGCGTGGATTACGAAAAACTCAGCGGCGACCGTCTCGGTGAAACATCCGAAACCATTCGCAAACGTATCCAAGCCGCGCGCGATATTCAAAATAAACGCTTTGCAAATGGGGAAGCAAAAGACATTGTCTGCAACGCAGATATGCGTATCGGGGAAGTCAGGCAGTTTTGCAGTCTCCAGCCCGAAGGTCAGAGCCTGATGCGGGCGGCGATGAGCCAGCTCAATTTATCGGCACGCGCCTATCATCGCATCCTCAAGTTATCTCGCACCATCGCGGACTTGGCGGGGAGCGAAGATATCCAATCCGCGCATCTGGCAGAAGCGCTGCAATATCGTCCGAAGTTAATGCTGGGGTGATTTTGTACCTCGCCGGTCTTCAGAGTAAAAAACACCCGCCTGACAAGCTTTGCAAAAGGAAATGACGTAAAACGCCATTTCAGTTAATTCTCAAATCATCCATTGCCAGTTCCAGAGTATTGTCCCATCCCGGCAAATGCATCCCAAACATTTGTTCAAAGCGTGAACAATTCAGCGGGGTGAACAGGGGACGACGGGCTGGGGTCGGGAACTCCGTCGTCAGGGCGGGTTGAAGCGTGCGGACGATCTGTTCTTCAGGGCGAGGATCCAATTGCAGGACGCGGCGCGCAAACTCAAAGCGCGAAACAACCCCTGCCCCCCCCAAATGATATACCCCGCTTCTCTCCAAAAAATAATCCTGTAACGCGGGTAGTCCGCGAGCAATCAATGCGGCTGAGACTTCCGCCAACATGCGCGCCCAAGTGGGGCTGCCCACCTGATCGGCGACGATCCGCATGGTCTCTTGCCGTCTCGCCCAGGAGAGGGTCTTCGTGACGAAGCCATCTCCGCGCAGGCTGTACACCCAGCTGGTGCGCAGGATGAGATGCGCGCCTCCCACCTGACCGAGCGCCTGCTCGCCGTCCAGTTTGCTTTGGCCGTACACATTGAGCGGATTCGCGGGGTCGTCCTCGGTATATGGTGTTCTTTGTGCCGTCAAAGACATAATCCGTCGAATAATGAAGCAGGACAGCGCCAAGCCCGCGGGCGGTTTCCGCCATAACCCCGGGAGCCTGAACATTGATGCGCATGGCAAGCTCAGGTTCGTGCTCAGCGCGGTCCACTGCCGTATATGCCGAGGCATTGACCACGATCTGCGGCTTGACCGAGCGCATGACCCCTTCCAGCGCCTTGAGATCTGAAAGATCCAATTCATCCGGACCCAAGGCGTGAACTTCGCCGAGAGGCGCAAGCGTGCGCTGTAATTCCCAGCCTAGTTGCCCGGTTCTACCAAAAAGAAGAAGTTTCATTGGTCTGTGTTTGCCAGCCGTGAAAGGTAATCGCTATAACTGTTCTTTCCCAAATTCGCAACAAGCGTCATTAACTGCGCACGGTCAATGAAGCCCCTGCGATACGCAATCTCTTCGGGAGAGGAAATCATGAGTCCCTGACGGTCTTCGACCGCCTGCACAAAGTTAGCCGCCTGCAACAAGGATTCGTGCGTGCCAGCATCCAGCCAGGCGACGCCGCGCCCCAACGGAATGACTTGCAGTTCGCCCGCGTCAAGATAGACGCGATTGAGATCGGTAATCTCGATCTCGCCGCGCGCGGACGGCTTTAGCGCTCTGGCATACTCCACGACACGCTCATCATAGAAGTAAAGCCCGGGCACGGCGTAATTGGAGCGGGGTTGTTCAGGCTTCTCTTCAAGGCTGACCGCCCGACCCTGACCATCAAACTCAATGACACCATAGCGCTGGGGATCCTGGACAGGATAGGCGAATATCATTGCGCCGCGATCAAGCTGTGCGGCTTTCTGTAATTGCTCCGGAAGCCCATGTCCAAAGAAAATGTTATCTCCCAAAACAAGACATGCCTTTTCACCAGCAAGGAATTTCTCGCCGACCAAAAACGCATCTGCGAGACCGCGCGGCTCCGCTTGTTCGGCATAATCAAATTCCATGCCCCAGCCTTTGCCATCCCCCAGTAAACGGCGGAAGAGTGGCAGGTCTTCGGGCGAACTGATGACCAGAATCTCGCGAATCCCTGCCAGCATGAGCATGGACAAGGGATAGTAGATCATGGGCTTGTCATACACGGGCAGGATCTGCTTGCTAACCGCCAGCGTGAGGGGATACAAGCGCGTACCGCGTCCACCTGCGAGAATGATGCCTTTCATATGTGACGAATCTCCTAACGTGATTTGTAGTTCGCTTCCAGCCAACCCCGATATTCCTGCTGTTGACGGATGGTGGAAATCCATTCAGGGTGGGAGAGATACCAGTTGACCGTGTCCAACAGTCCCTCGGTCAGAGTGTGACGCGGGCGCCAGCCCAATTCCGCACTGATCTTGTGCGTATTCATATCATAACGGCGGTCATGCCCAGGACGGTCCGCCACAAATTGGATCAAAGCCTTATGTGGTTTGTGCGGCGAGTTGGGAGAGACTTCATCCAAAATTTCACAGATGGTCTCGACAATGGTCAAATTGGCAGGCTGGTTCTCGCCTCCGATATTATACGTCGAACCGATACTCCCTTTTGTGAGAACAAGATGGATGGCTTCACAATGATCTTCCACATGCAGCCAGTCGCGAATCTGCTGACCATCACCATAAACGGGCAGGGGCTTCCCTTCCATGGCGTTCAGAATCATCAGCGGAATGAGTTTTTCAGGAAACTGATAGGGTCCGTAATTATTGGAGCAATTGCTGATCGTATAAGGCAATTTGTACGTCTGCCCATATGAGCGGACAAGATGGTCGCTTGCAGCCTTGGATGCGGCGTAGGGTGAGTTGGGTGCGTAGGGCGTGTCCTCCGTCCAGGCAGGTTCGCCGGGGGCGAGTGATCCAAAGACCTCATCGGTGGAAACGTGGTGAAAACGTACATTCTTCAGATGCTTATCTTGAAGCCAAACTTTGCGCGCCGCTTCCAGCATGGAGAACGTTCCCATGACATTGGTTTCGATAAATTGTCTTGGTCCAAGAATGGAGCGGTCGACGTGCGACTCGGCCGCAAAGTGGACGATGGTATCAATATTGCGTTCTCTCAACAACTGCTCGACCGATTCCGTATCACAAATGTTTCCCTGAACAAAGGCATAGCGCGGATCGTCCGCCACATCTTTGAGATTTTCAAGGCTGCCAGCGTAGGTGAGCGCATCAAGGTTGACGACATGAACATCCGTTTCTGTGCGAAGCAAATAACGGATGAAGTTCGAACCGATGAATCCGGCGCCACCGGTGACGAGTATGTTTTTCATGAAATCTTTCCTTCTTTTCTATTCAAATGTTTCGGCTTCCGCCAGAGGTCGCGCATTGATATCTTTTTGGGATAAGGTTGGCACTTCCCCATCCGGAATGTGCCATTCTATCCCAATCCGGGGGTCGTTCCACAGGATGCTGCGCTCCCATTCCGGGGCGTAGTAGTCGGTCACTTTGTAGGTGACTTCCGCGCTTTCGCTCAAGACGTAGAAACCGTGCGCAAAACCGGGAGGAATCCATAACTGATATTTGTTTTCCGATGAAAGGACCAACCCCATCCATTGACCAAAGGTCGGCGAACTGCGGCGGATATCCACGGCGACATCAAAGATCTTTCCCGCAATGGCGCGCACCAATTTTCCCTGCGCCTGCCTGATCTGGTAGTGCAGTCCGCGCAGGACGCCCTTTTGAGAGGCTGAATGATTCTCCTGGACGAATTTTTGACGGATGCCCGCCTCGATAAATTGATCTTCGCGATAGGTTTCAAGAAAAAAACCGCGTGGGTCTTCGAATATCCTTGGTTTGATAAGCACTACATCCGGGATACCTGTGGGGATAAATTCCATTCTTCGATCGATGCTCCTGCGCAATAATTGTTCTTTCAATTATATCCTTGTTG
>CAYPHR010000176.1:0-6517 GCA_964410375.1 uncultured Anaerolinea sp.
CAGCAGCGCGAGATATAGCCGATAGGAATCCTGAATATCTTTGGGAACGTCGTGACAGATCACCGCCGTGGATTGCGCGTCGTATTGAGGAATTTGCTCGGCAACTTTCAACAAACGGATGAGGTGTTCGGTTTCGGTGGTGTCATGCTCCAGCGTATCAGGGTTAAGCATGGTGATGCCCGATGAGCCAGGGTCAAAGTGCACCGAGTCGCCGCCGTAGTGGACGGTGGGATTGCCGTCATAATCGTACAAGTAGAATTCACGCGGCACGCTTTCCAATGCGCGTTGAACGAGCGATTCGGGAATCCCCACCACCTGGGTTTCCGGGTACAGTTTTGCGCCCGCGGCAGCCAGCAAGTCGCGTGCTTCTTCGTTTTGGACTTTAATGCCAGGGCATAATAGAAGTTCGTATGCCTCCTCCAGAATGCGGGCAATGATCTCGTCACTGAGCAATGTAAGTTTTGGTCTCATCAGACACCTCTAATTGGGATTTTGTTTCTCTTTGGCGAAAGATTTATTGATCGTAGGGGCGGGGTCGCCCCGCCCCTACAGGTTACTTCTTTTCTACCGACTTGATAATTCTTTCAAACTCTTTGCTGATCTTCTCATCCAGCGGATCGGGCTGGTGGGCTTTCAATATCTTGCGGGCTTTTTCGAGCGCCCAGTCGCGGGCGTCGTCGCCCTTGTCTTCCCAAGTGGAGTAGGGGCGGCGGTCAAGGAATTTCGGCAGGAACAACTCGCGCATGTGATTGCGGGTGTGCTTCTGCGCGAGATAGTGACCGCCAGGTCCAACCGCGGCGATGGCATCCAGCGCGAGGGTCTCCTCATCCACGACGATGCCTTGCATCATCTTTTCGATGATGGAGAAAATTTCGCAGTCCATCATCATTTCGGCGTAGGACCAGATGCGGCTGCCGTGCAGGAATCCGCAACCCAGCAGCATGTCGGACATGACCACACTTGCCATGAAGGTGGATAGGCTGCCTTCCAGCCCTGCCTGCCAGTTCGGTTCCTTTGCGCCTGTGGCGAACGATCCCATTGAGAGCGGGATGTTGTAGAAATCCGCGAGGACGTTGGTCGCCGCCCCGAAGAGGAAGTCTTCAGGTCCGCCGCCTGTGTACACGCCCAAACGCGGATCGGATGCAGTCTGTGCCGCGGCGTAGAAGACGGGTGCGCCTGGGTAAGCCAGTTGTAAAAGGGCGGTGGCGGCGATCACTTCCGCGTTGCCGACGGCGAGCGTGCCAGCCATTGTGACGGGTCCCGTTGTCATGCAGGCTGCCATCGTCATGAAGCCCGTCGGGACTCCGTGTTCGGCGGCGATCAAGGCTGCATCGAGCGACCCGCCATCATGTCCGAGAGGAGGCGCAGTGCATTGCATCAATGAGAGGACGGGGCGTTTGCGTAAATCCTCTTTGCTGCCCGCGAGAATCGCCGCCATTTCCATTGAGGCTTTGGCTTCCTCCACGTTGTAAATGGACTCGGTCTGCACATGTTTGGTGGAGTTCTCCCACACGGCTTTGAGTTCGTGCAGTCCGCGCGCTTCGACGGGCGTATCCTGCGCGGAGACGGGAACCCAATGGAACGCGACCTCTTCGGTGGCATCGGCGACGCGGGCAATGTCGCGGACATCCTGCAGGCACGACGTGCGTTTCTCTTTGGTGTGGATGTCGATGACTTCCACACCACAGCCGTCCGTGCCGAGGCAGACGTGGTTGCCGTCCAGCGGCAGATCCTGTTGCGGATCACGCGCCGCGAGCGTGTAGGCGGGCGGGCATTTCTTCAACGCCTCTTCGATGACGTGCGGCTTGACTCTGACGATCTTCTTTTCTTGATCCACATCCGCGCCGACGGATTCCCAGATCTCCAACGCCCGTTTGGATGGGAAGCGCACACCGACGTTTTCGATGATGTGCAGCGTCGCATCGTGGATTTTTCGCACTTCTTCAGTTGTTAAGATTTCAAGTTTTAGTTTGGGATTGCTGATGGTCTTGATTTTTTTATGAGACATAGAAGCCCTCCGAAGGCTATGTCTCTCTCCTCATTCTGATTATCATGTCATTGCGGGGGGGCGGAGCCCGAAGCAATCTTTTGTTTTAGTCATGGGATTGCTTCGCCGCAAAAAAGCAAGAGCGCGGCTCGCAAGGACGGGCTATTCTTTTCCAACCAACTGTTTCGCCAACTGCACCGCGCCGACCGCGTCTTCCGATGTGCCGTCCGCTTTGATCTTGGTCGCCCAGTCGCGGGTGATGGGAGCGCCGCCGACCATGACCTTGATGCGCGGACGCAGGTTTTCCTTGTCGAGTTCTTCGATCAACTCGCGTTGGCGCACCATTGTGGTGGTGAGCAGGGCGCTCAAGCCGATGATGTTGGCGTCAATTTCCAGCGCCTTGCCGATGATCTTGTCGGCGGGTTGATCCACGCCTAGGTCAGTGACTTCAAATCCCGACGCGCTGAGCATCGTGCCGACCAGCGTCTTGCCGATCTCGTGGATGTCGCCTTCGACTGTGGCAAGCACCACGCGCCCCATGATCTCGCGCGCTTCGCCGAGTTTGAGCAGTTCAGGCTCAAGCACCGCGACCGCGGCTTTCATCGCTTCGCCCGCCATCACCAACTCGGGCAAAAACGCCTCTCCCGCCCCGAACTGGTCACCGATGTAGTTGACGCCGATCACGAATCCTTTTGTGATGGCATCCAACGGCGGGATTCCCATCTCGATGGATTTTTGGGCGAGTTCCACCGAAATGTCCGAGTCCCCGTCAATGATGCTTTGCGCCATATCCTTGTACAATTTCTCGATCTCTTCCGACATGCTGCCTCCTGATTATTTTGATTTCTTGATCAAGTGTGAAACTTGTTTTTCTTTTTCACGCAATAATTTTGCGGGAATATCGCGATACGTTTCCAACCACCTGCCTGATTCCATCACATGTTCCAGCGAAACTTTTACAGCAAGGTCGGGGTCGCGCTTTTTGAATGCCTCCAAAATCGCGGCATGTTCGTCGTGAGTCTGCGTCACGCTGCCAGAGACCAGTTCGGGCTGGCGGTACAGCGCCTCATACAAAAGCCAGTCCGGGAAGGCGTTCGAGACGATGGCATATAATTGCACCAGCAGGTTGTTCCCCGAAGCCTCCGCAATCGCGGCATGGAACTTGCGGCTCAACTGCCTCTCCTGCGGCATCTCGCTCAATTCCACGTGCCTGTCCATCTCTTCCATGATCGCTTCGAGATCGGCAAGCTGCTCGGGTGTAATGTTCAAGGCGGTTTCCCTGGCAATCATCGCTTCAAGGAACAGCCGCATGCCATAGGCTTCGACCACATCCTTGGCAGACATCTCCCGAATGCGCACGCCGCGGTACGGGACCCGCTCCGCGATGCCTTTTGCAACCAGCAGGTCCAACGCCTCGCGCACGGGAGTCATGCTCACGCCCATCTGGCTGGCAATATCTTCTTGCCGTAACCAGTCGCCGGGGGAGTGCTTCCCCGCGATGATCTGCCGATGGAGCGCATCGTAAATTTCTTCTTTCAGGGGTTTGTGGGTAAGTTCTTTCTCTGCCATTGACGCCATAATTATATATTATATATAATCACGCCTGATTTCGGAAGTGCCCCGCGTCACGAAAAATGTCACATGCCCTTCGGGTATACTTGTCGTATTGGAGATTTCATGTCTGAAATTGACCTCGCCCCGCTAAAACCTGCCATCGAAAACTACATTCCCTTGGGTCGTTCCGGGCTGCTGCCAGCCCTGCACGCGGCTCAAAAAATTTACGGCTGGCTTCCCGAATCCGTCGCTGCCGAAGTTGCCAAACGTCTGCGCGTTCCGCTTGCGGACGTGCACGGCGTGATCGAATTTTATGCCTTGTTCTACAATGAACCGCTTGGGCGTAAGGTCATCCGTGTTTGTACCGACCAAGCCTGCGCATTGAAGGATGCGGATGGACTGCTGAAAAAACTTTGCAAAAAACATGATGTGGAACCGCATCAAACTCACCCGAAGTTGAACCTGACCATCGAGCCAAGTCCATGCCTGGGCATGTGCGAACTTGCGCCCGCGGTATGGACGATGGATGGCGAGAAGAGTACCGTTGGGTATGGCTCTGAGGAGGAAATTCGTCCGCGGTCCTTGGTCTACGGCACGATCCGCGAGCTGACGAAGAATTGCGGCAAGGGCACCACATCCCTGAAAAAATACGGCGCATACAAGGGATTTCAAAAAGCGCTCCAGATGCAGCCCCAAGCCGTGGTTGAAGAGATCAAGGCATCCGGTCTGGTGGGACGCGGCGGCGCAGCCTTCCCGACGGGTATCAAATGGGAAGGCGCGATGAACGCCGTCGCCGATCAAAAATATGTCGTCTGCAACACGGATGAATCCGAGCCCGGCACGTTCAAGGATCGCATCCTTCTGCTGGACGACCCGCACTCCACCATCGAAGGGATGTGTATTGCCGCGTATGCGATCGGCGCGAGCAAGGGATATATGTATATCCGCGGCGAATATCCGTATCTGGTGGAAGCCGCCGAAAACGCCTTGCAGGAAGCCAGGGAAGCAGGCTGGCTTGGGGAAAATATTCAAGGTTCGGATTTTTCTTTTGATATCGAAATTCGCGTCGGCGCGGGCGCCTATATCTGCGGCGAGGAGACTGCGCTGTTCGAGTCCATCGAAGGGAAGCGCGGCTTTCCGCGTATCAAGCCGCCCTTCCCGACGACGCACGGCTTGTTCCAAAAACCGACGGTCATCAACAACGTCGAGACGATGTGCAATGTGCCGCTCATCCTGGAAAAAGGCGCGGCGGAATATCGCAAGATCGGCACGGAAAAATCACCCGGACCGAAGTTGTTCTGCGTTTCGGGCGACGTGACCAAACCCGGCTTGTACGAAGTCCCGTTTGGCGTGACCTTGCGCGAACTGCTTGACATGGCGGGCGGCGTTGCGAATAAAAAGAAGTTGCAATCCGTGCTGTTTGGCGGCGCGGCGGGAGCGTTTGCCACGTCGGAACATTTGGATGTGAAAATGACCTTCGAAGACCTGCGCGCGGCGGGACTTCCGCTCGGATCGGGTGTGGTGATGGTCTTCGACGAAACCCGCGATATGCGCGATGTGTTGAAGCGGCTTGGAAAGTTCTTCGCGCATGAGTCCTGCGGAAAGTGCTATCCCTGCCAGATGGGAACGCAGCGCCAGATGGAAATTTTGGACCGCATTGCTGATGGAAAAATTGAAGAAGGCGACCTGATCCGCTTGCAGGATGTAGGCTGGACGATGACCGAAGCCAGCATCTGCGGACTCGGTCAGACGGCGGCGAGCGCGACGATGTCCGCGATGAAGTTGTGGCCCGAGTTGTTTGCTGTGGATTCAGGAAGCCTGCTTACGAAGAAGAAAGATGAAAGCGATGCCCTGAGCCTGCCGAAGCGAGGAAAGAAGGCGGTTGGCGCAAAAGCAAAGACCGTGAAGAAAGCCGACGCAAAGGAAAAAACTGCGAAGAAGAGCGCGGTGAAGAAGACAACCACGAAGAAACGCTAAATGAAAATTTGGAGTCAGGGAGCTTGCTCCCGTAATTCGGCGGCATACCACGTTGTGGCACATAGCTGCCTAAATCCAAAGTTTATGATAACGCTAAAGGCTGAGAAATGACCGAAACGATTACACTCACAATTGACGGACAGGAAGTAACGACCGAGCAGGGCAAGACCCTGTTGGATGTGGCGCGCGGGATGGGCAAGGAGATTCCCACCATCTGCTTCCACGAAGCGACTACGGCGAATGCGGTTTGCCGAATCTGCGTCGTGGAGGTGGAGGGGATGAGAACGCTCCAGCCTGCGTGCATCGTCAAAGCGGGAGCAGGCATGAAGGTCCAGACGCGAAGCGAAAAGGTCGTCAGGTCACGGCGGACGATCCTGGAGATGCTTGCGTCCACGATGGATTTGTCCGAAGCGCCTGAAATCCAGCAGATGATGTACGAGTACGGCGCGTCGTCGAGCCGCTTCCCCGATGCCGAGCGCCGCGAAACGGATGTGAAGGACGACAACCCGATGTACATCCGCGATTACTCGAAGTGCCTGCTGTGCTGGCGCTGTGTGCAGGTCTGCGCGGACGATGCGCAATATACCTTTGCGATCAACTTCGATGGGCGCGGATATGAAACGCAGATCGGCACGTTCTTCGACAAGACGATCCCCGAAACATCGTGCGTGCTGTGCGGACAATGCGTGGCGGTCTGCCCGACTGGCGCGTTAAAACCGAAGCGCGAATTTTTACTGGAACAAGGCATGAGCCCGAATGAGATCAGTGTGCTGAATACGGGTAGAAAGAAAAGAAAAGAAAGAGTAAACCGCTAAGCACGCGGAGTGCGCAAAGGCTTTCAAGAGTGATTTTGCGCTCTTGGCGAACTTAACGTTTCATTGGAGGTACGATGATCAAATCAGACCGAGTGACCACCACCACCTGTCCCTACTGCGGGGTGGGTTGCACCTTGCAATTGCATGTCAAGGACGACTTCATTTACAAAGTGACCAGCCCGTT
>CAYPHR010000177.1:0-6510 GCA_964410375.1 uncultured Anaerolinea sp.
GGAACGCGAATACCTGAACTATGTTTTTGAGCACAACATGGCGCGTCTCTTGGCAATGCTCCAGAACGAAAAACGCTGGCTGGATATCCTGGAATGGGGCGAACGCTGGATCGCCTTTGGGCAAAGACCCGAACCTGCCTACCGCGCTCTGATGCTCGCGCATAAAGCGGAAGGCGAAATGTCCAAAGTGGCGGAGATATACACCCGCTGTCAGCGGGATCTGGAGGAGATCGGGGTAAGCCCTTCGGAGCAGACGCAGGAATTGTTCAACGTCCTCAAGAAAACGCCGTAAACACGCTGCAATCACGCGTCTGCGCACGGCAGGGACATGCACAGTTGCTATACTCAAATTGGATCGGGCTGTTCCCCGACCAAGGAGAATTCCATGCCGCATGTCATTCACCATCCGCACCCTGCACCTGTACATCATCACACCACCCTGTATGTCGGAATTGGTCTGCTGGTCATGGTCGCTGTAATTCTGGCGCTTTCGCTCGTGCCGACCATCACGGTTCGGGAGCCCGTTGCCCTGCCCGTCACCGCCAATCAGTCATTTCCCGATTACGCCCAACGCCATCCCGAATTGACCTTGCCGATGCCCGCTGCACCGATCGACACCAGTGATTATTACTTCCGCCACATCGATCTTAACACCCGCCTCGATACCGACGACCAAACCGACTACATCTTCCGCCACTCCGAGCTGGTCAATCCATAACCCTTCAACGCTGTTGTGAAGCGCCTTAGCGGTATCGTCGGTCTGCGCCGGTTTCATTCCGGCGCAGGCTTTTTAATTGACATTCATGCCCATCTCCTGTAAACTCTATGGATGGATATAGACCTCGACCTCTACCGTCACGAGATCCGCGTTTCCTCCATCCCCCTCATCCGCCTTTCTGCAATCGATGTTTCGCCTGAACGTCCACAGCGCACGCTTGTCTTCATTCACGGATTCGGCGGTAAGGCGGAACAGTGGGCGTATCAAATGCAAAAGTTTGCGATGGACAACCGCGTCATCGCGCTGGACTTGCGCGGGCACGGACTCTCCGACAAGCCGTCCACAGGCTACGACATGGAGCGCATCCAACTGGACCTTGAAACTGCCCTGACCCAGTTGAACGTCTCCACACCTTTTGTTTTGATCGGTCACTCCTTTGGTGGAGCCGTCGTCACGGACTATGCCCTCAATCACCCCGACCACATCGAAAAACTGATCCTCATCGCCACGGCAGGCGAATTCCGCTTGAACCCGATGTTCAAACTGGGGTTGAGCCTGCCTGCCTCCGTCTTGCGGATCATCGGTCCGCTCACACGTTCGTGGCTTCATGCGCCGCCCCACGCCCTGAAAGAGTTCTACAACCGCAATATGTCCAAATGGATCGGCTGGGAGAAATTCGCGAATCTGCAGGTTCCCACCATGGTCATTCGCGGACACCGCGACTATGTCTTCGACCGCCCGGTCTTTGAGAAAGTGGCAAGATCCATTCCCGGGGCGGAAGATGTCGATGTCCGCGTATCAGGCCACATGGTCATGTTGGAGAGGCGCGCGGCAGTCGACCGGTCAATCGCGGGTTTTCTCGAAGGCGAGTCCAAAAAATCCTGGCGCGATACATCCTTCGTTGCCCCCAGATCGTCGCGTGATGACTTGAAGCGCGAGCGCGCCTGGCTTAGCCAGTATGACGATGGCGTTCCGTACACTGTGGATGTGCCGCGCATCCCAGCCCATCATTTATTGCGTTCCTCCGTCAGGCGGTTCCCTAACCGCCCTGCCATTTATTTTGAAGGCGCGAAGTTATCGTACCGGAAGTTGAACCATGAAGCGAATCGTTTCGCCAATGCGCTGCTCGCGCAGGGCATTGGAAGGGGCGCACGCGTGGTCTTATTGCTCCCGAACGTACCGCAGATGGTGATCGGCTTTTACGGCGCGTTGAAGGCTGGCGCGGTGGTGGTGCTGACGCCGCCCGTGATCGAGCCGGAGGAATTGATCCGCCAGATCAAAGACACGGATGCCAGTGTGTTGGTGACACTCTCGACGTGGTCGGGACTTGCCCAACAAATAAAGGATGCGACAGGCATCCCCAACATTGTATTGACCGACCCCGCGGATTATCTGTCATTGCCGAAGTATATGATCTCCCGCTGGCGCAACCGCGGCTTGAGTTTGCGGAGCGCACTGCGCTGGCGCCGCTGGATCTATCAGTACAGCATAAAATCGCCTGCTGTGGATGTTGCGCCTGATGACCTTGCGGTCATTCTATTTACAGGCGGCACGACGGCGCAATCCAAAGGGGTGATGTTGTCGCATCGCAACCTGGTGGCGAACGCGTTACAGACCCGTCACTGGCTGCCCGATGCGGATGCGGGCAGGGAGCGCTTCCTGTGTGTTGTGCCGTTCTTCCATAGCTACGGCATGACCGCCGCGATGAATGTGCCGGTTTCCATCGGCGCGGCGATGATCCTCAAGCCGCAGTTTCAGGTGCTGAACGTTCTGAAGTCCATCAAGAAATACAAACCGACCATCTTCCCCGGTTCGCCAAGCATGTATGTTGCCATCAACAACTTCCGCGGCGTGCGCAAGTATGGCATCGGTTCCATCAAGGCGTGCATCAGCGGCTCCGCGCCTCTGCCGGTGGAAGTGCAGGAAGCCTTCGAGAAACTCACCAAGGGCAAACTTGTCGAAGGCTACGGGTTGACCGAAGCTTCGCCAGTCACACATGCCAACCCGATGGGCAAGAACCGCCGCATTGGCACCATCGGTGTGCCGCTGCCATCCACACAAGCGGCAGTGGTGGACTTGAAGACTTCGAGCAGGGAGGTGAAACCCGGGCAGATCGGCGAGCTGGCGGTTCGCGGTCCGCAGGTGATGATGGGCTACTGGAAGGACGAAGCCGCCACAAATGAAGTGTTGACCAAGGACGGCTGGCTGTTGACAGGCGATGTGGCGCAAATGGACGAGGACGGTTTCTGCCGCATCATCGCCCGCAAGGCAGACATGTGGTACCCCGAAAAAAGCGGCAAGGACCCCGCTTTCCCGCGTGATGTGGAAGAGGTCATCTACGAGATCCCGCAGGTCAAGGAAGTGGCGGTCGTCGCTGTGGCGGGGCATCCCTTTGCATTCGTCATTGCAGGGAAGGAAAAGCCCAGCGCCGAATCGGTGCAGGCGTATTGCAAACGCCGCCTGCCCCCGCATCTCGTGCCGCGTTTCGTCATCTTCATGGACGAGTTCCCGCGCACGTTCATCGGCAAGGTGCTGCGGCGCGAACTGGCAAAACGTTACGGCAAGCAGATTGCAAGCGAATAGAAAACAAAAGTTCACCTGCCATTAATGAAGGCGGAGTATCATTCCGCTCATTCTTCAAACTCATGAGTGCCATGCTTTCGAACAATATCACATATCAAAAGACGCTCCTGGACAATGGTCAGGGAGTGAATTACGTCCGGCAGGGATACGGCGACCCGGTCATCCTGACGCACGGGCTTGCCGCCTCGCTCCACGATTGGGACGACCTGCTGCCCGAGCTTTCCGCTTCGGGCTATTCAGGCTACGCGCTCGACCTGTTGGGGCACGGCGAGAGCGAAAAACCGCTGCACCACCATCACTACACGCTCGAAGACACCTTTGCCCATTACTCGAAATGGATCGATTCGCTCCAACGGCGTGAACCGTTGATCCTGATCGGGCACTCGCTCGGCGGCGGACTTTCGCTGATGTATACCCTGCGCCATCCCGAACGTGTGCGCGCGCTGGTGCTGGTCAATCCGTTCTACGATCTCAAACAATTGCCGCCCATGCTGCAGCGCATGTTCCATCACCAACTGATCAAACCCGAACTCATCGAACGCGCGCCGTACGGTCTCTTCCGCTTTTTTGTGGATGTGACCAGTTTCAGCACCTACGTCGGGAAGCGTGAATCACACGTCCTGCCCGAACATATCCGCTATCAGACCGCGCTGGATTACAAACGGGCTGCCTCGGGGATCTACAAGATCCCGCGCACGCTTCAAGGTCTGACCCGTGACCTGTCCCGTGTCACCCAGCCGACCCTGCTCCTGTGGGGCGGACGCGACCAGACGCTTGCGCCATCCTCCTTCCCGAATCTGATGACGATGCTTCCGAACGTCAAAGGGACGCATGAACTGCCCGCCTGCGGACATGTGCCGCATCAGTGCCATCCCGAGAAGTTCAACCCGCATGTGATGAACTTTCTGCGCACCCTGCAATAACGGCGGATCGCACTGCCGAGGGGAGAACAAGCTCGTTCGAAACAGAAACAGGCATTCATCAAGGATGAAGCGGGGAAATGCAACGATATTTTAAGATTGAATCCCCCATATTTCCCTTGTCAATGACCGGCGAAAGTGCTAAAATGCCGAACACTATAACCATATGTACGGGGATGCAGTGCTGTAACGCCCATATATGGCTATTACATTTGTTCTAAAACTGGAGCCTTTCGGATGCGTTGTCCCTATTGCAAACATCACGACTCGAAGGTGCTGGACACCTCCCACGACAGCCATGGGGGGATCCGCCGCCGACGCGAATGCCTGAAATGCCGGCAGCGTTTCAGCAGTTACGAGCGTCCCATTCTGGCGGTGCCGTTGATCATCAAGCAGGATGGCACGCGTGAGGAGTTCGACCGCGAGAAGATGGCGCGCGGTATCCGTATTTCATGCGCGAAGCGACCGGTCTCGGCAGCGGACATCGAACGCATGATCGGGCAGGTGGAGGCGCAGTTGCAGAAAATGGGCAAGGCGGAAGTGTCCTCGCGCATCGTCGGTGACCTGGTGATGAAGATATTGAAAGAAGTGGATCAGATCGCGTATATCCGGTATGCGATCGTGTATCTGGGATTGGACGACCTGCAGTCCATCCGCACCGAGATCGACCAGCTTCTCAAGGATTAGGAGAGTTTTATGAGTGATCGAGATTTCTTCGGCATCCCAGCCGATACATGGGCAATTTTTGTGGTCGCTGTCATCCTCGGCGGCGTTGGTCTTTACACGGAAAACAGCGGATTTTTAATGGCTGGGGCGATTACCCTTGTTGTCAGTTTGCTGCTTGTCGTTAAGAAATTTAGCAAGAAAGACTAATCCAAGGCAGGGACGTTCCCCCTCGAAATGGGGGGAGAGTGTCACTGCCTTTTTGTATCTGTGAAATTCTGTAGCGGCGGCCCGCCCTGGATGAGAAAGTTGCTTTTGAAAACCTAAAGGGTCGCCCCTGCGATGAAACGAAAATATTTACAGGAGAGTGTCACATGGTAACCAAATCAACCGAACCCAAAGTCAAGAACGGTCTCTTGCCCACGCCTCCCATGCCGAAGGGATTGCCCAAGGCACAGTTGACCGATAACGCGCGGCAGGTGCTGATGAAGCGCTATGTGCGGCGCGGCGACGATGGCAAGCCCGCCGAGAACGTCGAGGAGATGTTCTGGCGTGTGGCGTATCACGTCGCAAAGGTCGAGGAAGGTTGGGGCGCCGATGTTCAGGAGCGCACGGTCGAGTATTACCATCTGCTGTCCAGCAAGAAGTTTTTCCCGAACTCTCCCACCTTTACCGGTGCGGGAACTCCGCTGGGACAGCTCGCCGCTTGTTTCGTGCTTCCGATCACCGACGATATGGGACGCGACAGCGCCGGCATTTTCCAAACCCTGCGCGACGCGGCATTGATCCAGCAGACGGGCGGCGGCAACGGCTTTTCCTTCTCGCGCCTGCGCCCCAAAGGCGGATTTGTGCAAAGCTCGGCGGGACAGGCAACGGGACCGGTCGGCTTTTTGCGCGTGTATGACCATGCCTTCGGCGAGATCGCGCAGGGCGGCACACGCCGCGGCGCGAACATGGCTGTCCTGCGCGTGGACCATCCCGATGTGGAAGATTTCATCACCTGCAAGATCAATGAGAACCACATCACCAATTTCAACATCTCGGTCGGCATCACAGATGCGTTCATGCAAGCCGTGAAGGACGACAAGGAATGGGAACTGCGCTTCCCCGACCTGACGGATGCGAAGAAAAAAGGCTTCAAGGGCACGCTCGAACAGGCGGAGGAAGCCGGCATCAAGATCAATACCTATAAGAAGGTCAACGCGCGCGAATTGTTCAACAAGATCGTCAAACAGGCGCATCACAACGGCGAGCCGGGCGTCCTGTTCCTGGATGCGGCGAACCGCAGCAACCCTGTCCCGCATTTGTATCCGCTCGAGGCGACAAACCCGTGCTTTGTGGGTTCAACCCGCATTGCGACCGATCTTGGTTTGCTGACCATTCAAGAACTCGCTGAATCTGGGGCAAACTTTATGGTGGCTACAGACTTGCGCGCTCCCCAAGGCGGGTTTGGTTCCGCAAACAAAGGTTTTGGTGTTGCATATCGCGTATCATCTCCTGCCTGGAAAACCCGGGAAAATTCGCGCGTTCTTAGACTGACCACCAAACACGGTTATTCAGTTACTGCGACCTCTGATCACAAATTCTTGACATCGGATCGCGGTTATGTGGAACTGGAGAAACTCA
>CAYPHR010000178.1:0-6464 GCA_964410375.1 uncultured Anaerolinea sp.
GGGCGGGATGCGCGCTTCGATCTACAATGCTATGACGGTGGAAGGCACGCAGGCGTTGGTGCAGTTTATGAAGGATTTTCAGAAGAAGAATGGGTAAGTAGTTGTTCTGTTAATGTGAGTGACGGTCACTGGAAAAGCGACCGTCACTTTTTGTTTTAATCCGCGCTGACGGGTGCAACGGCGGGTTTATCTTTTAGGTCAATGCGCGGCGTGAAGAAGACTGTGACCAGTGCCAGTGCGGCGGAGATCAGCGCGATCACAAATACGAGGTGGATGCCATCTGCCAGAGCGAGGCGCAGACCTTCGTCGAGGGCGGTTTGGACGCCGGATGAAGGCTCGAGCAGTTGTGAGACCAGCTCGGGGTTAAGTCCAGAGGCGTTCAGGTTCGAGGCGAGGCGCATTGTCAGCGCTGCGCCCATCACGCTGACTCCGATCGTCCCGCCGATGGAACGGCTGAACTGCATCGTGGAGGTGGCGGTGCCGAGCAATCGCCGCTCCACGGTGGTCTGCACGGCGATCAAAAACGGCGGGATGGAAAAGCCCATGCCGATGCCCATCAGCGAGACGACGAGCATCATCAACGGCTGGCTGGTGTCTGCGTTGACGCGCGATAAAAAGAATGCGCCGATCACCAGCAGGGATGTGCCGAAGATGGTCAATCGTTGATAGCCGACCTTCAACAAAATGCGCGCGCCGATGATGCTCGCGAACACCCAGCCCATCAGGATGGGCGTGATGGTGATGCCCGCCTGTGTCGCGCTCGTCCCGAATACCGATTGCACGAACAATGGGATGTACGAAATGCTCCCGAACAATGCCCAGCCTGCGAACACGCCGTGCAGGATGGCGATCGAGAACAGACGGTCGCGGCGGAACAAAGCGATCGGCAGGATCGGGTCGGCGGCGCGGCTTTCGACCCAGGTCAAGGCGGCGAACAAAGCAATGGAGACGCCGATCAGGGTCAGGCTGGCGGATGAGCCGAAGTCTGTGCCGGTCAGTCCGATCAACAGCGTGACGACTGCGGCGGAGAGCAGGATCGCTCCGGCATAATCCACCACGGCTCTGCCCTGACGTTGGATCTGGTCCTTCCACCCAAACCCGACCAACGCTGCGGCGATCAACCCCGGCACCACGTTGACGTAGAACACCCATTCCCATGAGAGTCGGTCCACGATGAAGCCGCCGAGCAAGGGACCTGCCACGGATGAAACGCCCCACACGCCGGAGAAAAGTCCTTGCATTTTTGCGCGCTGTTCGAGTGTGAACATCTCGCCGATCAGGATGAACGCCAGCGGCATGACGCCGCCTGCGCCGAGTCCTTGAAGGGCGCGGGCAAGGACGAGTTGGGTCATGGTCTGCGCCTGCCCGCACAATACCGAGCCGACGAGGAAGAGCGTCATCGCGAAGAGATACAACTTCCGCCGCCCATAGATATCGGAAAGTTTTCCATACAAAGGGACAGTAGTGGTCGAAGCCAGCATATACGCGGAGAAGACCCACGAGTAATGGTCCAGTCCGCCTAATTGACCGACGATGGTCGGCATGGCGGTGGCGACGACGGTCGCTTCCATCGAAGCGAGGAACAGGCTGAGCATGATCCCCGCTGTCACAAGAATGATGCGGTTTTTTGACATGGGGCAATCATACACCCGAAATAAAAAGACCTGACGGATTCTATGAGATCTGTCAGGTCTGGGGATGGTGGGATTAGGTGGAATTACGCCTTTTTGCCGATCAACCCGAAGAGGATGAGGGCGACGCTTACTCCGCCAACCACGCCGGAGACTTGTCCGATCAGCCTCATGAATTCCACCGGATCTGTGGAACTCCTTGCCATGGGCGTCATGAAGAGAAAAAATCCAGCCGCCAGCGCGAGGAAGATGAAACCTGTAATTACCAACCGCCAATTTCGTTGTCGCATGATGAACTCCTTGAATGAATAAAATGGTATTGCGGGAGATTACAGCAACTCTAACCCGCGTATCGTCGCTCCGTTTCGCGGCGGGGAACTGCTTTTCGAAAGTGGATTTGCGTGTAGGCAAATCAGCAACTTGAAAAGTGAACCAACAAAATTAAGCCAACAAACTTACGAATTAAGCCAACAAACCTAAAAGTTAAGCCAACAAACTTGCGAATTAAGCCAAGAAACCCAAACGTTAAGCCAACAAACTTTTGTGGGGTAGTACTTTCGGACGTTCGCCCTACGAAATAGGGTGAATTATCCTACACCCGCCTTACAACTTCGGCAGAAATACCCGAATGCCGTCACGCTCATCCACAATGCGGGCTGTGACTGGGTAACGGAGAACAATGGACGTGATCCACATGTCTCCCACCGCGCCGCTGGCGTTGAGGGTGCCGCAGATGGTCAATAACGCCACCCACAGTGTCCCTTGCAATGCCCACATCCCTAGTACGACCAGAACGCTGATGAACACGAGCGGAGCAAGCGCTATGACGATATAACCGTTACGGGGAAACGCAAACCCGGGTGCGGTGGCATAGAACATCATCTGTTTCCATATCACGCCGTATTGGGGAGTCGCTCCATACGCACGCATGACCATGCCGTGTACCAGCTCATGCAACACCAGGGTCAGCACGATTCCCAGCAGGATCATGCCGATCTCACCCAGCCCAAATCCAATGGACGAAGGCATTCTTCCCAGACTGTCAGCGAGGGCGGAAAAGATCACTGCAAAAACGAAGAACAGGAGGATGCCGAGGATGTTCATCCAGATGATTCGGCTTTTGTTCTCGGTGATCTTCCAAGAAAGGACTTCCTGATATCCATCTGGCAATGAACTTGTTGGATTGGTATTCATGATATGCCATTATACACATCTCAACTAATGAAACTGTAATCTTTCTCTCACATCTCGTACAAGCGGGCGATTTCTTTTCTGGTTATAATCGTCCGCATGGAATTTTTCTTCCCAGAAGACAATCTGACCCGCGCCGTACCCGAAGAGACCAAGATCACCTCGCTCAGCGCGATACCCTATCCCGATGGTTATCGGGTGCGCGTCAACATTGATGTCACGCCCTTCCAGAAGCGTCCTTACATTGAAGTTTCACTCAACGATGCGGATGGGGGGGAGGTCGCTTCCACCAACATCGTCGAGCCGCTGAGTTGGAAACTCGAATTCACCATGCACATCCGCGGCGAACTCCGCAACCCTTACACGCTGACTGCGCGCCTGTACTATCCCGAAAATGGACCTTCCGATGAGCCGCGTCAATTTATGTTCGATGTAACCCAGAATCCTAAAGGTCTCGAAGACCCTTCGACTGACTTAGGGTAAACCTTTAAGGTCTGTTAATTATCCATGCCTTTGCAATTCCCATATCATCGCGCCAAACTCGCATATCTGCTGCTCCTGATCGGATTGTTGCTGTCCGCTTGTTCGCAGCCGGTGGAAACCGTCCCGACGGATGAGCCTGCGTTTGAGATTCCGGTCGAGGCGACGTTCGAAGCGCCGCCTCCATCCGCGGATCAGCGCGACCTGGTCTTTCTCTCCATTGAGGAGAACGGCTACGCCCGTCTCTTCATCTTTCATCCGCAAGACCAGCCGCTGACGCGCATCACGACGGGGGAGTGGAATGACATCGCGCCCGCGCTCAGCCCCGACCGCGCCCGCCTTGCCTTTGCCTCCGACCGCGGCGGATTTTGGGATCTGTATGTGATGGATCTGGCGACCGGCAATCTCACACAGGTGACGAATTCGCCTCAATATGACTCCGCTCCATCCTGGTCGCCGGATGGACAGTGGCTCGCCTTTGAGACCTATGTCAATGACAACCTTGAGATCGCGGTGGTCAATGTGACAACGGGTGAGATCATCCCGCTGACCCAGCATCCCGCCTCTGACCACTCTCCAGCCTGGGCTCCCGACGGGCGCAATGTGGCGTTCATCTCCTCGCGCGGCGGTGACAGTGACGTCTGGCTTGCCAACCTCGATCTGGCTGGCGACGAGCGTTATCAAAATCTGAGCAATACACCTTTCGCTTCCGAGAGCGCGCCGGTTTGGAGCAGGGACGGCTCGCAATTGCTGTGGTCGTCCATTTCGCAGACCGTCGGTTTCAGCGGTTTATATGTGTGGGAAGCATCGAATCCCACCCGTGCCGCATACTGGATCAGCGACGGAAGCCTCGGCACATGGAACGAATCTGCGGACAGACTGGTTTCGGTCATCAGCGCGCCCAATCAATACTTCCTGACCTCCTACGACCTTGACGGAAATCTCCTGCTCGCTCCCACGCTCCTGAGCGGACGTGTGCGCGGCATGACGTGGGGCTATGCTGAACTGCCGAATGCCCTGCCTGCTTCGCTTGCCCAAGCTGTGGATGCATCGCCCACGCCGTTGTGGATTCCCGCGGTCACGCCCGCCGCCGATGTGCCGAATCAACGCTGGTACGTGGTCGAGATCGAGGACGTGCAGGCTCCTTATCCGCAATTGCATGACCTCGTGGATGAGGCTTTTGTCGCACTGCGCCAGCGTGTGATTCAGGAGACAGGCTGGGACGCGCTTGCCAGTCTTGAAAATGCTTTTGTCCCATTGACGACCAGCCTCGAGCCCGGCTTAAATGAGGATTGGCTGTACACCGGGCGCGCTTTCGCGATCAATTCGCTGATGGCGAACGCCAATTGGATGGTCACTTTGCGCGAGGACATTGGCGCGCAGACCTATTGGCGTTTGTACATCCGCGCCAGTGTGCAGGATGGTTCGCTCGGGGAGCCGATCCACAATGCGCCGTGGAACTTGAGCGCACGCTACGATCTCGATCCGCGCACGTATGAGCAGGGCGGCGATTATGCGCCCGTCCCTGCCGGATATTGGATAGACATCACTTCCCTCGCCGCCGCTTACGGCTGGGAGCGTCAACCTGCGTTGCCGACTTGGCGCACGTATTATGCCGGCGCGCGTTTCACTACTTTTGCCCTCACCAGCGGATTGAACTGGTACGCCGCCATGCAGGAACTGTATCCTGTCGAGGCGCTTGTCACTCCGACCCGCGTGCTGGCTCCCACCCTCACGCCGACCAACACGCCGACCTTCACGCCGACGCCGCGTCCCACGCGCACGCCGCGCATCACCTTCACCCCGTCCCGCACGCCGACGGCGACCTTCACTCCCAGCCTGACCTTCACGCCTTCGTCCACGCCCACCCCGCCGACGGTGATCCCATAATTGGAGCGATTTGGCTTCCCGCCAAGCCTCCAAAGAAATCATGAATTTCATCCGAACCCTTATTTTCGCATCGCTCCTTATTTCTGCCTGTTCCGCTTCGGTAGGTGACGCCACCCCGACGCCGGTGATCGCCTCCGAAGGGATGGACCAGCCTGAGGTCCCGTTTGAAGCGTTTTTGACTCCATCGCCGGAGCCGTTCCAGTTCAGTCTTCCGTTGCCGGGCGCGGAACCGATCACGAACTGGCGTCCGCCTCTTTATCCCGTGCCGTGGGCTGTTTCTCCCCATGATCATTTTTACTTCATCCGCCCCATCGCCGCAGACCAGACAAACTGGCCTAACGCGGACTATCGCTATGGCGGCGTGTTCTTCGGCATCAACGTAGTGCATACCGGCGTGGACATTCCTTCGCCGGAGGGGACGCCCATTATGGCGGCTGGACCCGGTACTGTGGTGTGGGCGGGCTGGGGCTTGTTCCGCGAAACGCCGGGCGATGAAACCGACCCGTACGGGCTGGCGGTTGCCATCCGCCACGATTTTGGCTACAGGGACCAGCAGCTTTATACGATCTATGCTCACATGAGCGAAATGAACGTGGTGTTGGGGCAGCGTGTGGAAACGGGGGAGATCGTCGGCTTTGTCGGCGCGACCGGCGCCACCACCGGACCGCATGTCCACTTTGAAGTGCGGCTCTCCGGGAATTCCTTCTTTTACACCTATAACCCCGAGTTGTGGATCGCTCCGCCGCAGGGTTGGGGAGTGCTGGCGGGGCGTGTGATGGATACGCGCGGCAGGCTGCTTACTTCGTTCGAAGTGACCGTGCAATCCGAGGAGAACGGGCGGACGTTTATCACGCGGACATATGGGGTGGGCGGCGCAGTCAACCCCGACCCGTATTACAACGAGAATCTTGTACTGGGCGATCTACCCGCCGGTATTTACAAGGTGTCGTTCCGGTTTGAAGACCGCCTCCGCCAGACGTGGGTGGAGGTCTTCCCCGGGCAGGTGGCGTACTTTACCTTTACAGGTGAGCGAGGCTTTAGCAGTGAGCGTCCTCCCGTGCCGACACTGGATTTCCTTCCTGTCACGCCCACTTCCCAGCCTTGACGTTTAGAACAACTGTGCTATACTTTCGATTACTTCCCGTCATTGTGAGGCTATTGCCCCAGAGCGATCTCAAAATTTAAAGTGGGAGATCGTGTGCAATGACATTAATGTAAACTGGAGAACCAACTCATGGCTAGAAAACGTTCCGCACCCGCAGAAGCCGCACA
>CAYPHR010000179.1:0-6457 GCA_964410375.1 uncultured Anaerolinea sp.
CTCCGCCGACTCGAAAATGGTCACCTCGTGACCCGCCTTGCGTAAATCCCACGCGGCAGCCATGCCGCCATATCCTGCTCCAATAATTGCGATTTTCATTTTTCCTCTTAGTTACTGTCGTTGCGAGGAGCCCGTAGGGCGACAAAGCGATCTCCCTGCGTTAAGTTGGAGATTGCTTCGGGCGGCGCTGGTTGAGCAGGTCGAAGACCGTATCGAAACCCGCCGTCCTCGCAACAACATGATAATGATTATTTCTCAACTTCCGTCCTGAGTGTATCACTCCACTTGATGCCCTCGCGCGCCAGATAATACCCGCCCAAGAGCGTGATCGGCAGCCACAACGCCACATGCAGGACGAGCGTGTATCCCGCCGCGGTGGCTTGACTCACGCCGTACGCCGTAAGGACGGCGATGCCGGGCGCGTCGAATGTGCCGATGTAGCCCGGCGCGGATGGGATGGTGGTGGCAAGGTTGACGATGCCGTTCATCAGCATCAGCGCAAAGAACGAGACCTCGAAATCGAAGGCGTGCATCACGAACCAGTATTTCCCCGTCTCCAACAGCCAGATGATGACCGATGTGAAGAAGACCATCAGCACGTTGAAAGGCGAGCGCAGCGAAGCGAGTCCATCCAGAAATTTATGCAGGATGCCGTTCAGTTTTTCGTGCAGGCGTTTGGGCGTTAAACGCTGAATCATCCACTCGCCGATTCCGGTGCTGGTCTGCGGGAACATCGCCGCCAGCAGAAATACGATCAACGCGCCGATGAAAATCGCCGTGCCGTAGATCGCCACTTCCTGAATATTGCCCACGAATCCTGATGCGCTTGTGAGTTTTGCCAATTCCGTCAAATTGACGAAGATAAACGCCAGCATCACGACGCCGTCGAAGATGCGTTCCACGATGATGGTCGCCAGCGAAGCGGACACAGGCACGCCCTCCCTGCGTTTCAAGATGACGGCGCGCAGCACCTCCCCCGCGCGGGCGGGATAGATGTTATTGCCCATATAGCCGATGGTGGTAACCGGGAACATCGTCTTCGTGGGAATCTTCTTGATCGGTCCCAGCAGATAGTGCCAGCGCCACGCCCGAATCCATACGCCGATGAAATATACGCCAACCCCCGGAATGAGCCAGATGTACTTCGCTGTTTGAACCGCGCCCCAGAAATCGCCGAGGTGAAGTCCGCGCAGGGCGAGCCACAAAAACAGGATGCTGATCAGCACCCCGAGCCATAAATGCCATTTTTTCATAGGCGCTGATTTTACACCATCGGCTATAATTCCGCGTTTGTTTGAACCCATGCCGTTGCGAGCCCAAAGGGCGAAGTAATCTTCAAACTAACCGGGAGATTGCTCCGCTCCTTCTTGCAACGACATAATACATGGAAAGGTACCAAAGCATGAAAACATATTGGGATTACAGCCGCGACTACATTCTCATCATCGTCGCGGCATTCATACAAGCCATCAGCCTGCGGATCTTCTACGTCCCTGCCAACCTGGCGTCGGGCGGCGTGAGCGGCATCGCGCAGTTGATCAATCACTTCACAGACTGGCCCATCGGCTTGATGGTCTTTATAGGCAATGTGCCGCTCTTCCTGCTCGGCTGGCGCTTCCTCGGCGGACGCCGCTTTGCCATCCGCACCGCCTTCGCCATCGCCACCTACTCCCTGCTGACGGATCTGATCCTGCGCACACCGCTCTTTGCCCCCGACGGCGCAGCAACGATTCTCATCAACGACCTGCAGGGCGACAGTTTCATCAACTCGCTCTACGCAGCCATCGTCAGCGGAATCGGCTACGGACTGGTCTATCGCGCGCGCGGCACCAGCGGCGGCTCGGACATCCTCGCCCGCATCCTCAATCACTGGCGCGGCGTTTCGATGACGCAAAGTTATCTCATGGTCGATACTGTCGTCATCCTTTCGGCGGGCTTTATCTTCGGCTGGAGACAGGCGTTGTACGCGATGATCACGCTCTACGTCAGCGGGCTGGTGGCGGAGACCGTGCTTGAAGGCGGCACGACCAGCCGCACCGCCATGATCGTGACCGACAAGGCGAAGGAAGTCTCCGCGCGCGTCATCGAGAGTATGCAGCGCGGCGTCACTTTTCTGCAAGGCACCGGCGCGTATACCGGCACACCGCGTCCCGTTTTATATTGCGTCGTCTCGCGTTCCGAGATCGCCACCCTGAAGACCATCGTCAATGAAATCGACCCCGACGCCTTTATGGTCATCGGGGTCGCACACGAAGCTTTGGGTGAGGGGTTCAAGCCGTTGAAGGGGCGATGATTAATGTCATTGCGAGGAGCGTTAGCGACGAAGCAATCTCATACTACTTTGGGGATTGCTTCGCCTACGGCTCGCAACACTTGCACCTGCGCAAGTGCAGGTGTGACGTTACTTCTTCTTCCCATACCCAAGCAACCTCAACGCATTCGGGTCGTTGCGCCAATCCTTCGAAACCTTAACGCGCAGTTCCAAAAACACCTTGCGTCCTCCCATCTCTTCGATCTCCTTCCGCGCCGCCGAGCCGATGCTCTTCAGCATCTTCCCGCCTTCGCCGATCACAATTCCCTTTTGCGATTCGCGCTCCACAAAAAGCGTCGCAGCAATGTACGCCATGCCGTTCTCACGCTCCTTGAACTCGTCGATGCGGACTGCCATACCGTGCGGCACTTCCTCCCGCAATTGGATGAGGCATGCTTCGCGGATCAAATCTCCCGCGATTTCTTTTTCATATAAATCGGTGATCTGGTCTTCGGGATAATCCGCTTCTCTCTCTGGCGACGCCTGAATCAGCGCTTCGAGCAGTTCGCCAATCCCAAGCCGCTTCGCCGCGGAGATCTTCATCACCGATGAAGCATTGACCAGTTGGGTGTACTCCTCCTCCCGCGCGGATTCTTCGTCGGGTTTGAGCATGTCCATTTTGTTCAGAACAAGCATCAGCGGAGTCCGAGGCGGAACATCCGCGAGCAGGGATGCGATGTTCAAGTCTTCCTCTGTGGGCGGAGTCGCGGCATCCACCAGCCACAGGATCAAATCCACGCCATCGAGCGCTTCTTTTGCCTCGTCGTTCAAGAACTCGCCGAGTTTGTGTTTGGCTTTATGCAAGCCGGGCGTATCCACAAAAACGAGTTGCGCGTTTTCGAGCGTGAGAATGCCGAGTTGCTTTTTGCGCGTGGTCTGCGGACGCGGCGAGACGGCGGCGATCTTTTGCCCGAGCAGGGCGTTCATCAACGTGGACTTGCCCACATTGGGGCGTCCGATGATGGCGATGAAACCAGAGCGATGGGTCATGCAGTTTTTCTCCTGTAATTGACGACGGCGAGGCTGGCGATGATGAGGACCGTGCCAGCGAGCAGTTGCCAGGAAAGATGTTCATTGAGGAAGAGCACGCCGAGGAGCACGCCGCCGACGGGAAACAGGTAAGTGACGAGCGAGGCGCGCGTGGGACCGATCTCATGGATCAAATAATACATCATGATCATGGCAAGCCCTGAACCGAGCACGCCGAGCCAGAGCGCGGCAACCCACGTGATCGGCAGGCTGGGAATTTCAAACGGACGCTCGGCAACGGGACCGACGACCCACATCAGCACGGCGGAGGTCATCAGCAAACCGACTCCGCGCATGGTGTTGTTGATGTGCTGGGTATATTTGCGGATGGCAACCGCACTTCCTGCATAAAACAGCGAAGCGAGGATGACCGCCAGCTGCCCGATGACCGAACCATGTTCGCTGGCGAGCAGGTCCTTGCTCATCAGGATCAGCACACCCGCAAAGCCGATCAGCAGACCGAGCGTTTTCTGGAATGTGATCTTGTCGTCGTGGATCCAGAAGTGGGCGATGAGCAAAGTAAACAGCGGAACGGTGGCGTTGAGGATGGATGCGACGGCAGAGTCGATGGTCTGCTCGCCCCACGAGATGAGAAAGACGGGGATGGCGAGGCTGGCAGGTCCGAGAATGGCAAATAGTCCCCAAGTCTTTGCATCGCGCGGAAAGCTGAGTTTTTGATAAACCGCTATGGCGATTGCCGTGAGCGCGCCAAACACCATGCGGAAGGCGGTCAGCGCCATCGGTCCGATGTCCTGCACGCCGATCTTGATCCACAGGAAGGAGGTGCTCCAGATAATGCCGAGTAGGATAAAGACGATCCAGTGTTTTGGTTTCATGCAAGTACTCCTAATTTTTTTTGCACGATTATATTAAGTCGGAAGGTTGAAGGCGACCCGATTCTTGCTCAATTTTTAAGAAGATGGGCGAGTGACGAGATTGGCGAACGAACTCAGATGCGCTTGGTAAGATAATATTCCCCGCGTTCGAAGCCGCGGTCGAGATAATACTGGCGCGTTCCGACTGCGGCGATGACGGCGATTTTTTCAAAGCCGTTCTGTTTGGCGACTCGTTCTGCTTCTTCGAGCAGGCGTGTGCCGAGACCGACATGCTGCGCCGCGCCGGATTTTTCCGCGCCGACGGGCAGGGATTGTCCGTACACATGCACTTCGCGGATGAGCGCCGCACCGTTGAGGTCGGGGATACCTGTGTCGGGCGAACCAGCGGAAGGGAGAGAGAGGCGGATGAATCCTGCCAGCCCGTCCTCTGCTGTGTTGAAGGAGATGAAATGCTCCTCCGCTTTGCCCGCCTGATAGACATGGTCATCCAATTGTAGTGAAGCCAAATCTACCGTTTTATTTTTGACTTCACGGCAGCGCACACACTGACAACGCGTCCCGCGCCGCTTCATTTCTTCGTGGACATCCTGCCGCAGGCTGGTGCGGCGGTTGCCCTCCACGACATTGTTGGATGGAATATCGCGGATGACGCGGTTGACGCGGCAATAGCGCGGAATGGTCGGCTTGATATCCGCGATGAGATGGACAAGTTCATCGGTGGTGTAGGGCTGAAATTCGCCGCGCTGCCAGTATTCATAAAGTTCGGCGTTCGCCAGCAATTGATTCGGGTAAATTTTTATTTCGTCGGGGCAGAAGTCATTCCACATCTGCGCAAAATCTTCGCGGTCTGATTCGGGAGTTGCGCCGAGCAGGTTGGGCATCCAGTGCAGGACGATCTTGAACCCCGCCGCGCGGAGCAGGGCAGTGGCTTGGCGCGTGGATTCGACGTCATGTCCGCGCTTGTTGATCTCAAGAATATGGTCGTTGAAACTCTGCGCACCCATCTGCACTTTGGTCACGCCAAGGTGACGCAGCCATTTGATCTCATCGGGATTGATCTCGTCGGGGCGGGTCTCGATGACCAAGCCCACATTGCGATGTGCCGCGTTTTCATTAATGGAGTGGATTTCAGGAAGCAATGACGAATCCATTAATTCCTGCCGCTCGGGTTCCACTGACGGGAGTTTTTCGAGTTCGTTCATTGCATCGAAACAGCGACCAATGAACCATTCCTGATAATCGCGCCGATACGAAGACCATGTGCCGCCCAGAATCAGCAGTTCGATCTTGTCGGTGGGATGTCCCAAATTCTTCAATGCGCGAATGCGGTTTTGCACCTGCGCATACGGGTCAAATTGATGTTCGAGCGCGCGCATCGCGCCAGGCTCATCGGGCAGGTAACTCTTGGGCATGCGCACATCGGTGGGACAAAAAATACACTTGCCTGGGCACGGATACGGTTTGGTCAGCACGGTGACCGTGGTCACACCCGAAAGCGTGCGCATCGGCTTCATGCGGATGCGTTCCAGCAGCGCCGTGTCAGGCTCCATTTTGCCTGAATCCACCAGTTCCTTATACGCGGCGACCAGCGCGGCTTTGTTCAAATATCCGCCCTCCGCCAGCGGATGGCGGCGGACGAGAGTCATCACGTCCTCACCCGCACGGATGCGCTCCAACAGGTGATGCGCCAACTCCATTTTTTGCGGGGTCAGCGCGTTGATCTTTTTCCAACGCTTGCGTTTTTCCAGAAAATCCATGCCGAAGATTATAATGGACAAATCCACTGCGATTCCGATGAAACCGACCACCGCACAAACACTTCTGGAGATCAACCGCGAGTTTTACGACCGTTTCGGCGATTCGTTCTCTGCCACGCGCCAGCGGCTTCAGCCCGGCGTGAAGAAGATCCTTGAAGCGATTCAACCAGACGAATCGGTGCTGGATCTGGGATGCGGCAACGGCTTGTTCCTGCGCGAACTGCGCGGACGCGGTCACCGAGCCCCGCTTCTCGGCGTGGACTTTAGCCTGCCCCTGCTTCGAGATGCGGAAGCCACGCCCGGGGTGGAGTTGCGCGAGATGGATTTGACGAAGTTGTCGGAGTGGAAAGTGGAATATGGGGAGTGGAACGTTGTGACGATGTTTGCCGCGTTGCATCACATCCCCTCGCATGAGATCCGTTTGGATATTTTGAAAACCGTGAAAAAATTATTGAAGCCCAATGGAAAATTTATTCTATCCAACTGGCAATTTTTGAACAGCGAGAAACTGAGAGCCAGAGTCC
>CAYPHR010000180.1:0-6398 GCA_964410375.1 uncultured Anaerolinea sp.
GGCGCGTGCCTTCCATGAACTGCTGGAGGCGGGCAGGAAGAACCTGCAGGACTGGAGCAAGATCCTGTATGTCGCCGGGTATGGGCGCGGCGCGCCGGTTTCGGTCGAACTCGCCGGGAAAAAGGAAGCCACCTTCGTCGGCACCAATCAAGGCGATGGGACGGTCCCGTGGGAGTCGGGCATCCTGCCCGAGTTCGGTCAGGACCGCACGTACTATATGGAAGCGCCGCACGGCGATCTGGCAAATCACAAACCGTCCTTTGCCGCGATCTATGACCTGTTGAATGAAGGCGCGACGACACGCCTCTCGAAAGCGCCGCCGCGCTACGACCGCAGTGAGGAGGAACGCTATCCGCTGCGCGATGAAAGCGTGGAGATCTACCCGTCGCAGTTGGACTTGGAAACCGCAGTCCTTGGCGCATCCCCGCTGCGCCAGCAGGCTCCCGCCGTGCGACCGGTCAAGGTCTCGGTCGTGCACGGCAATCTCTCGTTCTGCAGCGATCCGGTGGCGGTCGGGCATTACGAAGGCGACGGTCTGTACAGCGCCGAGAAAGCGCTCGATCACCACCTGAACGGACGCCTGTCCGACCGGCTGCAATTGGGCAGGTATCCGGGTCCCGAGGGCACCGCGGACGTTGTCCTGAACGAGGACGGCAGGAAACCCGGCGGCGCGATCATCGTCGGGCTTGGGAAAGCCGGTGAGTTGTCGCCGCATAAATTGACGAGTTCCTTCGCCAACGCCCTGCGCGAGTTCGGCATAAAAGCGGTCGAGAACGATCTGGTCGGGGAGGATGGGGAATTGAAGATCTCCACCTTGTTGATCGGCACGGGCGGCAACGGGCTTTCGGTGACGAATTCGGTGGATGCGATCCTTTCGGCGGTCTTGCAGGCGAACCGGAGCTTTTCGCAGATCGTCGTCGCCGACCAGGGCACGTCCCGCTATCGCTACAACATCCGCATCACCGAGGTGCAGTTCGTCGAATTATTCAAGGACCAGGCGATCCTGGCGGTCAAGGCGTTGGGGGCGCTGCCGGAGAATGAGGCGTTTCAGGTCAACCGCAAATTGCAGAAATTGCAGGGCGGCTGGAAGCGCGCCGCCTATGAGGAACCGGCAGGCTGGTGGAAGCGGATCTATATCCGCGCGGAGGAGAAGGACGGCGCCCCCTTGATCTTTTCCGTGCCGACCGACCGGGCGAGGTCGGAGGATTCACGCCTGACCATCCAGCGTCCCAGCCTGGAGCGCCTGATCGAACAGGCGGTACGCTTCCCGAACTGGGATCAGAATCTGGCGTCATCCCTGTTCGAGTTGACCATCCCGAACCGCATCAAAGGTTCCTTCAAGGACATGCAAAGCTCGCTCTTCGTGGTGGACAAGGAAGCCGCGCGCTATCCGTGGGAGTTGATGTACGACCGCCGCTCCGGCGAAGACCTGCCGCTCGTCATCCAGATGGGGATGATCCGCCAGTTCAGCACCTTCAATTTTCAGGAGCGGGTGGTGGATGTCCGCAACAAAAAGGTCATGGTCATCGGCAACCCGGCGAACGCGCCCGAGGGATTCTCGAACCTGCCCGGGGCGGAGCAGGAGGCGCATCAGGTCGCCTCCAAGCTGGAGGAATTCGGCTTCGAGGTCCAGCGCGCGATCCATACCGACCCCGGCTACATCATGAACCATCTGTTCTCAAGGGATTACCGCGTCCTGCATCTGGCGGGGCATGGTGTGTACCGCTACACCTATAAGAGGTCGGGCAATGCCAAAGCGGAGGAATATACCGGCATGGTGATCGGCGACGGCATCTTCCTGACCGCCAATGAGATCAAACAGAAGATGGACATCCCGGAACTGGTGTTCATCAATTGCTGTCACTTGGGCAGGTTTTCGTCCCCCGAAGAGGACAAGGACCCGCGGTATGCCTTCAACGATTTTGCCGCCAGCCTGTCCGAGGAGTTGATCAACATGGGAGTCAAGGCGGTCGTTGCCGCCGGGTGGGCTGTTGACGATGCCGCGGCGTTGACCTTCGCTGAGGTCTTTTACGAGCGCATGCTCAAGGGGGATTATTTCGGGGATGCGGTCAAGGCGGCGCGCGTGGAGACCTACCGCCTGCACAAGGACAGGACGAACACCTGGGGAGCCTATCAATGTTACGGCGACCCGACCTATCGTCTGGTCTTGAGTTCGGGCGGCGGGGGCGGCGGCAGGGACAGGTTTGTCGACATCGATGAGGCTGTCATCAAGGTCAACCAGATCTATGAACTGGCGAAGACCGCGTCCGCGCAGGGCATTGGGAAGATCGTAAGCGATCTGCGGTCCGTGCTGGCGGAGATCAAAGACAAGAACGGCGAGTGGATGGATGACGCTGTCCTGCTGAATGCATTGGGCGAGGCGTTTGCCGAAGCGTTCCTGTTCGAGGAGGCGGTCGGTTTTTACAACCGTGCCATCGCGAACGGGAAATCCGGCGCTCCCATCAAGGCGTTGGAACAGCGCGCGAACTGTATCATCCGTTTGGCGGTGCAGGAGTTCGAGAACGACCCCGCGAAATACGCTTCTTCGAAGGCAAAGATCGAGGAACAGATCGAACGCCTGAACCAGCTGATGCGGACGGTCGGCGAGACGACCGAGCGTCTGTCCCTGATCGGGAGCGGATACAAGCGGCTGGCGCTGGTCTTGGCAGACAGGGCGCCGGCGGCGTGTACGTCCGCGCTGAAAAAGATGGAATCTGCCTACAAGAAAGCCTGGGGAGGAAAGGATGGCGAAGCCTACCCGCTGAAGAATTATCTTGCCGCGCTCATCTTGCAGATGCTGCGGAGCGGCACCCGCTCAAAGAGCAAACTTGCCTATATCGGAGCGCAGATCGATGCCGTTCAGAAAATGGCGGTACAGAATCAGCGGAAATCCCCCGACGACTTCTGGGCAAATGTCGGCGTGACGGAGGCGAAACTGGTGTTGCATCTCCATGCCCACCTGGGCGGCAGGAAGAACGCCTTCGGTGAAAAGGTCCATGATGAGCTTGTCAGAGAGTACAAGAACGCCTGGGGGCAGTACGGCTCGGTGCGCGAGCTCAATTCGATCCTTGAGCATTACATATTCCTGGCGGCTGTGCTCAGGAATATCAAGGCGCACGAGGACCTGTGTCGTGTGCTCGAAAAGATCGTTCATTCACTGCGATCCATGTATGAAGGAGTAAATTGATGATGTTTCATAATTCTGCTGTAAAGACCAGATTTGGTCTGTTGATCCTGATCGTGTTCCTGTTCAGCCTGTTGATCGGATGCGGTGCCGGAGAGGTGGTGCTCGCCGGTGAAGAAAGAGATGCCGTCCTTGCCTTCAGCGAGGCAAAGACGGATAACCTGCTTGAAGGCATGAACGCCAACGATTACGCCGTATTTTCACGGGATTTCGACCAGGCGATGCTGGATGCCATAACGCAGTCCGATTTTGCCAGTTTCAAGCAGGACCGGGATGCCAAGCTGGGGTTGTATGTTTCCCGCCAGGTGAACCGGGTGGTGCAGAGCGGCGACTTCTACGCCGTCATCTACGATGCGGTCTTCGAGCGGGATGACGCAGTTACGATGCGGTTGGTGTTCCGCGTGGCTGAACCGCACGAAGTCAGCGGGTTGTGGTTCAATAAGTAACCCATGATATAATCGTTCCATCACTCACAGGATCGACGAGTTCCAACTGCCAGTCCTTTTGCAGGGCTGGCGTTTTTTTTCCAACCAACCGAGGAGGCTGTAATGGAATTTCAATCAGGCGACAATGTTATCCACTGCACGCATGGACTTGGACAGGTGCTTGCCATCGAAGAGCGCACGTTCTTCGACAAGATCACGTTTTACTACATGGTCCAGATGAAGGATTTGACGATCTGGATCCCCGCCGATGACAATCTCAAGAACCGCCTGCGCCGCCCAACCAGCGCGGCGGGATTTGATGAACTGCTTTCCATTCTCTCCAGCCGCGCTGAAGAACTTCCAGGTGACCGCAGACTGCGCGCCACCCATTTGCAGGAGCGGCTTGAAGACGGAAAGGCAGAGTCTGTTTGCAAGGTGATCCGCGACCTGACTGGGTATCGAAAAAAACATTCCTGGAGTGAATCGGATGGGGCTGTGATGCGGCGCGCACAAAACGCGCTGATCGGTGAATGGTGCTTTGTTCATTCCATCACGCCGCTCGAGGCGGAAAAAGAGCTGCACCATCTGCTGTCTGGAAAGTGATGGAGCGGACGACCTTTTTAACGCCAACAGCCGCCTGAAAGGCGGCTGTTGGCGTCTTGCTAAAATCCACATCTATTCCGATGGGATCATGATCATCGCGATCAGGTAGATCAAGATGCCCGGCACGCCGCCCGGGATGAGCGCGATGATGAGCGCGAGGCGGAACCAGAAGGAACTGATGCCGAAGAACTCGGCGAGTCCGCCGCACACGCCCGCCACGATGCGGTTCTTTTTTGATCTGCGTAAAGCCTGTCGTTGTACTGTCATGGCTGTCTCCTTTCGTTACTTAAGGACGTATACGCGGCAGGCTTGGAAAAGTCGCAAAAAATACCGTTGGGTGTATAATGCCCCGCTTGAAATTTCTTTGACAGAAAGTGAACGAAATGGAATTGTCTTTTCTCTACGAACTTGTCGGTTACGCGGGCTCCATTCTGGTTGCCATCTCGCTGATGATGAAATCCATCCTGCGCCTGAGGATCATCAGCATGGCGGGGGCGGTGTTCTTTATCGCCTATGGGTTGCTGGTCGGCGCGCTGCCGATCGTCTTTCTGAACGGCTTGATCCTGTTCATCAACCTCTACAATCTGGTCAGGATGCTGCGGCAGAAAGATTACTTCACGCTGATGGAGATCCGCGCCGAGAGCGCGTATCTGAAAAAGTTCCTGGATTTTTACCGGAACGAGATCCTGGAGTTCATCCCGACCTATTTGTTCAAGCCAAAAAGCGACCAACTGGTGCTGTTCGTCCTGCGGAACATGGTGCCCGCGGGCGTGCTGATCGTCAAGCCGGAAGGGGAACAGGCGCAGATCTTCCTGGACTTTGTCATCCCCGGCTATCGTGATTTTCGGGCGGGGAAGTTCCTGTTCGAGGAAAGCGCTGAGTTCTTCAGTCAAAAAGGCATCCGCCGCTTGGTGACCGCTCCGGGAAACGCCAAGCATGTGTCCTATTTGCGGAAGATGGGCTTTCGTTTGGAAGGCGGGATGTACGTCCGTGCGGTGTCTGACGGCGTTTTGAGCGATTCTGCCTTGTAGCATCATTAGGATTTTCTAAAAGATCCTTCATTCTGCGCGGCTCAAGCGGATGTTCAAGGTACAATCTTTTCACCGATGGAAAAAAAAATACTGGATGATCTTACATTTTTATACGGTTCCAATACTGCCCCTGAAGTGCATTCCGATCTTCAGGCGATAATGGCGAAGTACCGCGCGCGCGCCTCCGCGTAGGAGGGGGGAGTGACGGAACGGGACGCGATCCTGATCACATATGGCGACCAGGTCCAAAGGTCGGATGAAGCGCCATTGAAGACGCTGGCGGAGTTTTGCCGCGAACATCTCAAGGATGTCGTCAGCGGGATCCACATCCTGCCCTTTTATCCCTGGACTTCGGACGATGGTTTTTCGGTCACGGATTATCGCGAGATCGACCCTGCGCTGGGGGAGTGGGGCGATGTGACGGCGATGCGGGGCGATTTCCGTTTGATGTTCGACGCGGTGGTCAATCATATGTCGGCGCAGAGCGATTGGTTCCAGAAGTTTTTGCAGGACGACCCGCATTACAAGGATTACTTCATTGTTGTGGACGGCGAGCCGAATCTTTCGCAGGTTGTGCGTCCGCGCGCGCTGCCGCTGCTCACGCCGTTTCAAACGCCTTCGGGGGAGAAAAAAGTTTGGACGACCTTCAGCGCTGATCAGGTCGATCTCAATTTTCAGAATCCCGCCGTGCTGTTGGAGATCATCGATATCCTGTTGATGTATGCCGAGCGCGGCGCGGACTTCATCCGTCTCGATGCCATCGCGTATCTGTGGAAGGAGATCGGCACTTCCTGTATTCATCTGCCGCAAACGCATCGCATCATTCAACTGATGCGCGCGGTGCTCGATGATGTCTCGCCGCATGTGGGTTTGATCACCGAGACCAACGTGCCGCACGCCGATAATATCTCCTATTTTGGCGACGGCGCGAACGAGGCGCAGATGGTCTATAACTTTGCCCTGCCGCCGCTGACCTTGCACACCTTCCACACAGGCGATGCGCGGATCCTTTCGGATTGGGCAGACTCGCTGACCCTGCCTTCGGACAAGACGACCTTCTTCAACTTTCTCGCTTCACACGACGGGGTGGGTTTGAATCCTGCCCGGGGGATTTTGTCCAACGCTGACATCGACTCGCTTGTGCAAACGACTCTT
>CAYPHR010000181.1:0-6366 GCA_964410375.1 uncultured Anaerolinea sp.
GGATTTTTCCATGATGGAAGACCCCTCCGCGCTCGATTGGGGCATGTACGCTTAAGAGTTGGCTCATGTTGAAAAAGAGTAAGCGGCAATAAAATCAGGAAGCAACAACAAGCTTCTTGATCCAAAATACAAAAAATGGACTGGCGAAAAAGCCAGTCCATTTTTTGTTCATACTCAACCAAGTTCCGGCTCGATCAAGCCGTAACTTCCATTGCGCCTGCGGTACAAAACGTTGATCTTGCTCGTCTCCGCATTGTAGAAGATGAAGAAGTTGTCGTGCCCCAGATTCCGCATCTGGATGATCGCTTCGTCCTCCGTCATCGGATAGATCGTAAACTTCTTGCGCTTGGCGAACAACGGCGAGAGTTCTCCTGTCTCGTCATCGATGATGTCCTCGGCAACCTCCGCCGCCGAACGACCATCGCCGCGCCCGTGATATTTCTTCCCTTTGTGCCGCTCGATCTGGCGCTGCATCTTGTCCAGCGCGCGATCAAAGGCTGCAAGCACCTCATCCGCGCGTTCCTCTGCACGGAGGGTAAACCCCTTGCCAAAAACTGTCACCTGCGCCACATTGCGGTCATTGGCATCGCGCGCCGCCTTGTGATGAGCCAGTTCCACGCGCACCTCATCAATGGCTGGCAGGTAGCGGTCCAAATTCTCCGCTTTTTTATTGACGTACTCTTCGATCCTTTCGGTCAAACGGATATGACGTGTCTGAACTTCCACTTTGTTGGACATAAGGTCCTCCTTTTTGGGATGTTAAGTCACAAACAAAAACGCGCTATACATGCCTCAGGTCGTGATGAGGCAGCGCACGCGCGACTGTAAACGCATAGACGGTTTCCGCACCTGCCGAGTACAACGCTTCCGCCCCGGCGGATAAGGTCGACCCTGTGGTGGAAACATCATCCATGATGAGAACGGTTCTTCCCTTTACCCCTTTTCCGGCTTGAAACACACCCCGCACATTGCTCCGGCGTTCCGCTCGTGACAAGCCAACCTGGGAACGCGTCTCTTTGGTACGCACCAACTCGTTTGGCGCGTACCGGACTTCCAGCGCCATTGCAAGCGGTTTTGCGATCATTGCAACCTGATTATATCCTCTTTCTTTGATTCTTTGTCTTCCCAGCGGCACAGGAACAATCGTATCCATCTGCCAGTTCAGGGATTTCACAAAGGGTATCATTTGGGATGCGATCGCTTCCCCAAGGGAAATGTCACGCCGGTATTTCAGTTTATGCAGGGCTGATTGCACAGGCTCTTCAAAGACCGTCCATGCCCGCAAGGCATGGAAATGCGGTTTGTTCTTCAGGCAGGTTTCACAAATTCCTGCCTTCTCTTGCGGCAAGCCGCATACATCACATAAGACCCCACTCAAAACCTGAATGCGTTTTTGGCAATCCGCACACCAACGGGAGCCATTCCTCCTGCACCCTCCGCACACCGGAGGAAAGATCAGGTCGAGCGCCGCCCAAAGCGAGCGATATAAAGCGTACTTCCAGTTTGCCAACTTCCCTCCTTGTGAAGAACGTCAATTATCTCACTGCATCAACTAATTACCCATAATACCGCCGAACGCATCGGAGATCTGGAACGCGGCGGGCGCCATCAAAATGATCATGATCGACGGGAAAGTCAGGAGCGCCATCGGAATAATCATCTTTACCGGAGCCTTGTGCGCCTCTTCCTCCGCCCGCTGGCGACGCTTCACACGCATCTGATCGGACTGGATCCTCAATACTTTTGCCAGGCTCACGCCCAGAATCTGACTCTGGATGACCGCCGCAACAAAACTTGTCAACTCGGGGAGCCCGACACGGTCCGCCATGTCGCGCAACGCTTCGCGCTGGGTTTTTCCAAGCTGCACTTCGCGGATGGCGCGTCCAAACAGGATGGAGAGTTCATTCTCCCACTTCTCGCTTACTTTCGACATCGCCGCATCAAAACCCAAACCGGCTTCCACACAAATGGTCAGCAGGTCGAGGGCATCCGGCATGGCTTTCCGGACCTCGTTCTGGCGGGCGTTAATCCTGCTTTGCAGCCAAAGCTGCGGAAAGAAAAAACCCAGGGCAGTGAAGATGCCTACGACAAGAATGACGCGCCCGAGGGGCCAGTTAACAGTAGGGAGGGTTGAGATCAGAGTCAAAAGTCCGCCAAAGACCCCTGCACCGACAAAACGTGTCGCAAGGAAAGTGGATGCATCAATGCGACCGGGGTTTCCCGCCAGTTCCAATTTACGAGTGGTCTCCTGCAAAAGTTTTTCCGGTGTAAAACGGACAGAAAACTCACCGAATTTTCTGATGACCGGGATGACCACGCGCTCCATGAAAGGCTGCTGCAGTTCAATGTCTTCCAGTGAGACATGCTCACCGCGCTGCGTTGCCTCTGCCAGACGAAGCAATACCGGGTCACCCTCCTCGCCCTGTGCTTGACGAGCGTACCGCGCGCCAACGATCACGAGCGCAACCGCGCCGCCCAATACAACAACAAGGATGATAATGACAATCAGGGTATTCATACTACACCTCGATATCCGCAATTTTCATCATGATAAAGTAGCTGGAAGTGATCAAGCCTAACACCGTGCAGATAATACCAGCAGTACATGCGGGTCCACCCTGCGTTACGGACATCAGATATTCGGGGTTGAGAAACCACAGAACAAGCGTAAGGCCAAATGGAATTAAGGAAAGAACCGTGCCCGAGGTCCGCACCTGAGCCGTTAATACGCGGACTTCGCCTTTGATGCGGATACGCTCACGAATGGTAAATGAAATATTATCCAGGATCTCGGAAAGGTTGCCGCCGACCTCGCGCTGGACGTTGATCGCCGTCACTACAAAATCAAGATCATCGCTCGGAATGCGGCGCAGGAGGTTTTCAAGTGCCGTCTCCATGGTAATGCCGATCTGCATTTCCTGCACAACGCGGCGGAACTCATCGCAGATCGGCGCGGGGAGTTCCTTGCTGACCGCTTCCATCGCCTGCATGGTGGAATATCCGGCGCGCAAGCCGTTGACCATCAGGTTAAGCATGTCGGGAAGCTGGTCGTTGAACTTTTGCAAACGTTGTTTTTGCTGTTGTTTGACATAAAAACGCGGGGCGATCGACCCGAGAACCGCGCCAATCAAGGCGGAAACAGCCATCTGGTTGCCCAAAAACCATGCCAACAGGGCGCCGATGAACATGCTCGCAACGATCAAAACAAGGTATTCGGCTACCTTGAATTTCAGGTCTGCGCGAGCCAGTTCGCGCGCGATCTTATCTCCAAACGATGTCCTTTCCACCCGTTTTGAAACCCAGTTGGTAATGACGTAACGCTGGGCTTCGCGGTCAATATCCTGTTTGTCATCATCCAGATATTGATTGAGGCGTTCCTCCACCATGGCGCGTTCGCTGTTCGCGGAAATGATCACGCCAATGATCAAAAGGATGATCAGGATGGTACCGCCAATGATAATGATCCAAGTCATGTTGTTCCTTCCGGCAGCCTACCTGGTGCAACAGGAGTCATCTTAATAACGACGGCGTTCTCCGATGCCAAAAATGGAAGGCGGCAGGTGAATACCCGCAGCTTCGATTTTGTCCATGAACTTTGGTCTCAAGCCGGTGGGACGCATGCGACCGATGATACGACCGTTCTCCGTACCGGTCTGTTCAAACACGAAAAGGTCGGTCATGGTAATCACGTCACCTTCCATGCCGCTCACTTCCGCGATCGTGGTGACTTTGCGCGTTCCGTCGCGCATACGTTCCTGCTGGACGATCACATCCACGGCGCTTGCCACCTGTTCACGGATGGCGCGCACGGGCAGATCCATCCCCGCCATGAGGCACATGGTCTCGATACGGGCAAGCGCGTCGCGCGGACTGTTGGCATGGGCGGTGGTCATCGAACCGTCGTGACCCGTGTTCATCGCCTGCAACATGTCCAGGGTCTCGCCGCCACGGCACTCACCGACGATAATGCGCTCAGGACGCATACGCAGGGAGTTGATCACCAGATCGCGGATGGTAATTTCGCCGCGTCCTTCGATATTGGGCGGGCGCGACTCGAGCGTCACCACATGCTCCTGACGCAACTGCAATTCCGCCGCATTCTCAATGGTGATGATACGTTCATCCGAGGGTATGAAGCCCGACAGCACATTCAGCAATGTGGTTTTACCGGAACCCGTACCGCCGGAAATGATGATATTCAAACGGGATTCCACACACGCCTTCAGGAACTGAACCGCCTCCGGCGTGATCGAACCGAACTGGATCATCTGATCCACAGTGATCGGATTCTTGGAAAATTTACGGATGGTGAGCACCGGACCCACCAAAGAGATCGGAGGGATCACCGCATTAACGCGAGAGCCGTCCGCCAAACGCGCATCCACATACGGGCTTGATTCGTCGATGCGGCGTCCAAGCGGGGCAACGATACGGTCAATGATTCGCATCACATGCTCGTTGCTCTCGAACGTCACAGGCACACGATGGATCTTACCTTTGCGCTCGATATAAATGTTCTTGGGACCATTCACCATGATTTCCGTAATGGAGTCATCCTCAAGCAGGGATTGAAGCGGTCCAAGCCCCAGAATTTCAGCAGCGATCTGCTCGAACAAGCGTGCACGCTCGGGGCGTGAAAGAACGATATTCTCTTCGGTCAGGATCTGCTCGAACAAACCCTGAATCGTGCGGCGCACCTCATCCGTCTGCGAAACATCCATGGACGGATCGATCTCCGCAAGCAGTTTATTCTGAACACGGGTCTTCAGGTCAAAATAAGAACCAGCTTGCGGCGAAGTGATAGGCGCGCTGACACGCCTGGCTTGCAAGGAAGAAAGACGGGAAGCATCGCCTCCGCCCCCCGCTCCCGCCTGCTCGCCATCACCAGGCTTGGGTAACGATGGAGATGATCCGCCGCTATTCTGCTGCTGGTTGTTCCCGCTGTTTTGACCCTGCTCAATACGTCGAAGCAAAGACATGGAAAAACTCCTTAACGCTTAATCGCTGGCGTTTCTTCTGCTGTTTCCAAAACGCTCAACCTAGCCCGAACCGCCTCCGCCAGCGAGAATATCCCTCTTCCTATCGGCTGCGCCTTGTTATCCAGCATGAACGGAACGCCGCGATTCACCGCCGGAATGGCGATCTTCCCTTCCAGGGGAATGACGGCGGAAATCTCATGCTTGAGGTTTTCCCCCACCCGATCCGGAGTAATGGGATTGTTCTTATCATAGCGATTCATGGTAAAGACCACGCGCTCCTTGCTGACGCCCATGGGCTGTAACAGATCCAGAAATGACCGCGCGTTTTTAATGGACGGGATCTCCTGCGTGGTAAGCAGGACGATCAAATCGCTGTTCTCGATGGTCGCAAGGATGACATCCGTGAGGATGGGCGACGTGTCAACAATGACATACGAATACATTTGCTGTAGAAATTGCAGCACCTTCACAAACTGATCAGATGCCACGCGTTCCGCATATTCAGGTCTCTGCGGAGCGGCAAGGATGCGGATACCGGACGCATCATGCTTAATGAGTATCTCGTCTACCACGTCAGCATCGAGTTCATCCACGCGAGGCGCGAGATCCAGGATGGTGTTCTTGCCCTGTTCATTTACAAAAACGGCAACATCACCGAATTGCAGATTGCCGTCCACAAGAACCACGCGCGTATCTTCATTATTCAATGCAACGGCGAGGTTGACGGCAACCGTGGTACATCCTGTCCCGCCCTTTGGGCTGTAAACGGTGACAATCTTCCCCTTTGAAATAGGTGCAAAGCCGGGAACAGCCATGCCCCCGCCCGCAGACGAAGCGCCGACAAATTGCTGCTGTTTCGCGCTTTTCTCGCGCTCGGCGTGCGCCATTTCACCGGCGCGCCGGACGGCTGAGATCAACTCATCCCCCATCGGAGGCTTGGTCAGGAAATCCCGGGCGCCCGCGAGCATGGCGCGGCGCATATAATTCTGGTCGCCCTGCACAGACAGGATGACGATCTGAATGTATGGCGTTCTCTTGCGGATCTCCTCCGTCGCCGTGATCCCGTCGATATCGGGCATGTTGATGTCCATCAACACGACGTCGGGACCAAGCTCGTGGGCAAGCTGAATGCCTTCCTTGCCCGAACGAGCCGTCCCCACTACATCCACATCCGACTCGAACTGTAAAAGCTTGCGAACGTTTTCCCGAGTCTCTGCAATATCATCAACAATAAGCACCCGAATTTTATCTGCAGCCATATTATTAATTCACATCCAAAGGTTCGTTAACTATGGTACTTCCTGCCTGCTAGGGAGCCTGCGCAGGGACATCGTTGGGCAATGTCGGCGAGACGAGGGTGGTCAGCGCGGGCTGCATGGCATAAGGC
>CAYPHR010000182.1:0-6309 GCA_964410375.1 uncultured Anaerolinea sp.
AGCCATGTCATCCTTTCAACGTGGAAATTTGCGGCGCATCCAGCGTGCCGAAGCGGCGGCGAACTTGCACAGCCAGCGCCAGCCCGACCACTGCCACAATGGTATCCGCGACAATGACGGTGGCGGCGATGGACTGCCCCAGCCCGAGGTTGCCGCTCAGTTTGCCAGCAAAGACCAAAGACAAAATCACGCCTTTGACCAGAATTTGCAAGACCATCACGATCTTGATCAGGTTGCGCGTGATGAGCAAGCCATACAAGCCGACGCCAAACAGCGCGGCGATGCCGACCAAAACAATATTGAGGGAAGTCATGTTCATGAGTGCGCTTCCTTTTTTGGGTCACGGATGCGCTCGGAGAGCAAACCCAGAACGCCCATCACGCCTGAAAAGATCAACACGATCTGAATCCACACATCCAGAACACGGGTGCCCCACAGCACGCTGGCAAGATCAACCGCCCCTGCTGTCTCAGCAGTTTGAATGGATGGATAGACCATCCAACCGACCATGAAAATCGCCAGCCCGACAACAGTCAACGCCAATGGTTTTGGGATGACCGACGCGGGGTCGAGCGCATCATCCCCTACAACGCTGACGGCGTAGACGAGCAAAACCGTCACCAAGCCCGCCCCCACCGAGAGTTCCATCACGGCAACTTGTGTCGCGCCAAGCAGGTAGAGCACCACTGAAATCAGGGCGCTGACACAAGCCAGATAGATTGTGGAAACTAAAATTCTGGTGGATACAATTGCGCGATACGCAAAGAAGATAGCCCCCAACAATAGAAGCAGATACTCTATTCTTTCCATTAGTAGCCTCCAATTATCGATAAAGCGCAAACGGCTTTACCAATTCACCTCCGCTCATATATATTTTCTTGGCTTGTGAAATATATCACTAAAAATCATTTCCTGCACCCGCCTAAAATCATAAATACTATGTGACTTATATTGAAACTGCCTTTTTTACAGGTTATTTCAGCAGATTTAATTCAGTTTCCTTCAGATTCCGCCATTTTCCTACATCAGGGTTTTCAACCGATTCCGTCAGGATATAATAGAGGCTCTCAATGTGAACTGTCGTAGTGTGGGGTGCGCGATACTTTCACGCGCGAATCATTGAGCATGCCATAGCATTGCCGAAGAAAATATGGCACATGCACACAGGCTGCCATTCTTTTGTGAGATTGCAACACTTCTCCAAAAGCATCGAGTGTAAAATTATCCAACACCTTACAAGGAAGCCACATGAAACGAATTTACCTGATCGTTTTTTCATTTTCACTTCTACTTTCCGTAAGTGGATGCGAATCTGCCATTCAATCGCCTACGCCAGATGTCAATCTGACCGATATCGTGATGACCGTTACGCACCTGGCAGACAGGACCCCAACACCAACGATCACATCCACCCCTGAAGCCACCGCAACATCCACGCCGATCGTTTTTACATCAGACACCGAAACGCTTTTTCGCGATGACTTCAACGCAGAGTTAAAGCCTGGCTGGCAGTGGCTGAATGAAAATCCGATCAACTGGAGTCTTGTCAATATTCCCGGTTCGCTGCAAATCCAGGCGGAACCTGGCTATATCAACTTTGGAAATGCAAAGAATCTATTAATGAGACCTGCACCGCAGGGCAATTTCTTTGTCGAAACAAGTGTCAACTTTCTCCCTAATGAAAGCGATCAATTTGCCGGGGTTGTTCTCTTTGAATCGATCACAAATTTCGCGCAAGCAGGGCTGGGCTATTGCCTGCCGGCAGTCGGCTGCCTCGGGCAGGGGCACTATCTTGATATTTACCAAAACGGCATTTATGCGTTGCCGCGAAACCCTACACAGTACTTCGGGAATACTCTTGCCATCCGGCTGGTTGTGGAAGGAAACATGGTCAGCCTGTGCACCAGCCCGGACGGCAAAGCCTGGTATCGTTCATATCAACGAGCCATAAATTTTAATATTCAGCAAGTGGGCTTGTTCGCCGGGCAAAACAATGATACGTTAAACATTCCCGCCACGTTTGAATATTTCGAGATCGGCAGGTTCAAATAGGAAACTCGTCGGGATGATGTCTTCTGACGTCTTCGAGATCCGCGTCTGTACAGGCTGCGGCTTGCGATACCCCATCCGGCAGGGACATTCATTCGGCACACGCTGTCCGCACTGCCTGGGGGAAACACAAATGGTATTGGAGAAGTCCATTTCGGAAGAGAGTCTGACACGAGAACATGAACGGTCAATCCGCAGCGGAAATTTTGCCGTCTTGATGGACAACATCCGTTCAGCCTGGAATGTCGGTTCGATCCTGCGCAGCGCGGACGGATTCGGGTTTACCCACGCCTATTTATGCGGGATCACGCCCACGCCGGAGAACGAAGCGGTAAGAAAAACGTCGCTTGGCGCGGAAGGGTATGTCACATGGTCCCATCATGTGGATGCGGTAAAGCTTGTAAAAAACTTGAAATCGGAAGGCTGGAAGGTGTATGCACTGGAGGAGCACGGGGCGGCAAAAAATATTCGCAGCATGGATGTAAAAATGCCGGGCGAAAATCGCCTGCTGATCGTCGGGAGTGAAATAACAGGCGTGGACCCTGACCTGCTGAAACTATGTGATGAGATCGTATTTATACCGATGAGCGGAAAGAAACGCTCGTTCAACGCCGCAATCGCTTTTAGCATTGCGGCTTTCGCGTTAGTCGAATAGTTCCGACAGCGTTTCGTACCATTTCCCGGTAATGAGGTCGTATCCGGCGGCGTTGGGATGAACGCCGTCATCTGAAAGCAAAGCGGGGTTGGAAAAAATATCAGCGTTGTAAAAATCCACCGTTAACACGCCGTACTGCTCCGCCTTTTGCGTGATAAGTTCGTTATAGCGCTGCACCTGCATGGACATGCTTTCCAATTCATCAAGGGTGATGCCCGGAAAATTTTCGCTTCGCAAAACAGCCGGACGGCTGGACGGATCGTCAAGCAGGGCAATGATCACTTGCGCACCCGCCCCGCGCAGTTCGATCAGGATCGTGTCCAGGTTTGAAGCGAAGCGTTGAGCATCCTGATCCTCCCGCACAGCATCAACACCCTCACGCTCATACAAACGCCAAAGGTCATTGTGACCGATCCAAACGAGCACAACCACGCCGCGACCTTGTGAAAGGGACAGATTTACCTCTGCAACCGCACGCTGTACCTGACCGAACATGCCCTGGTCGCCGGCGATCAACATGTCCGACGTCCAGCCTGCCTGACCAAAATTTGTGATGGCAGAACCGGGGCGCTCCATGGTCACCATCTCCAGCAGCCGCCCGGGATAGCCGCGCCCTGTGCCATCACCCACGCCTTGTGTCAGGCTGTCCCCAATGGCGATCATACTGACCGCTCCCGCAGGCAGGGTTTGGGGCGGCGGAAAACGGACCGGAGTTGGTGTTGCGGTCGGCATCGGGATCGGCGTCTCTGTCGGCGGAATTAGGATCACCTCCGTCGCCGTCGGCGGAGGAGCAAGCTCGGTCACAATCGGAAGCGGTGATTGCGTGCGAATCTCCTGCGTACAAGCGGAGACCAGCATCACGGTCAGGAGCAAGAGGCGTTTCATCATATTCGATCCTATATTCGAGATGATCAATTTTACTTCCGGAATTTAAAATATGATCCGAACAGGGGTTGCGTTTTCAGGGATATGCTCATATGCCTTTTCGAGCGGGATATGACTTGACATGCAAATGAGCGACGCAAGCGTGAGCCCGTGCGATACGATCAATAGCGGACCTTGAGCCTGCTTCTGCAAAATATCATTGACTGCCGCCTTGGCGCGCTCCGCCACCTCCGCCAGCGTTTCCCCCTGCGGCGGGCGGGCGTGAAGCGGATTTCTCTCACGTTCCTCCAATTCCTCTGCATAACGCGCCTTCACTTCGTCGGACAACAATCCCTCCCATTCTCCAAGGTTGACCTCGCGCAGCCGCTCATCCAGCAAAACGGGCAAGCCTTGTTTTTCAGCGACCGCCTCGGCGGTCTGACGTGCGCGCAATAGGTCGCTGGAATAGATCGCGCTAAATTGAATATCGGATAGTTCTTCCGCCGCGGAACGCGCCTGCACAAATCCGGTTTTGTTCAAGCCGGGCGCAAAGGAAGCCTGCCCTTGCCACCTGCCTTGCAAATTCCAATCGGTCTGTCCGTGACGGAGAAGCCAAATCTCCCTCATACGCGATATCCAAAACAATCTGCAAGGATGGAGTCCAGACGCTGTTCCAACACAGTGTACGAAAAATGCTGTTTTGCGAGCGCATAGTTTTTGTCCGCCCATTTGCGGGCTTCATCGGGGTTCTGCAAGATGTAACGGGTTTCGTCCAGCGTATCCTTGCTGATATAACCGTCGAACCACACTACGCGGAATCCCTTGGGCTTGATATCCACTTCATAAATGGAATAATTATTCACAAGAATGGGGCGATGGAAATACACTGCCTCAAGAAAAGCATTGCCAAACCCTTCAATCGCGGAGGGATACGTAACCAAATCGGCGTAAGGATAAACATCTCCAAGCGTGTATATCTTCCTCCCATCCTTTGTCAGTCCGCGATGCTCGTTGACCTGTTTATCTTCGAAGCGGACGGTCACATTCAATAGATCGGCATATTCATGCACGCGCTGTTCGTAGTCCGTGCCTTCATCGCCTGCCGCATGGGAAATGACCAGTTTGGCGGGCAGCCCCAGCCTGCGGACCAGTTCCACCGCGTGCTCAATGCCCTTGCGTTGAATGACGCGCGTGGGTTGCAGGAAGAAGTATTCGCCCTGCTCAATCCCCATGTCTTCGCGGACGGTTGTTGTGTACTCGTCAGGCGCGGGCGGCGGGGAGTCGAAATCCATCACATTCGGGATGACGCGCGCCGTCACGCCCGTCCGCAGGGCAATCTGCTGTGCCTGCACGGAGTTGATGACCACGTGCCGAATGGACGGCAGGTTGGGCGGAAATGCCGCGGCGAGATAATCACGCACGCAGTTGACTTGGAAGCGCTGGCGTTCCCAATAAAAGTCATGGTGATGCGCGATGGTCGGGAAGCCTGTCTCGGCGATGAACTCGGTCAGCGCCAGCCCAAGCGGAATATTGAGCGGGATGGTCAGCGCATTCTCGATGACGAGCAGTTCCAAATTGAAGCGATGCGCGAATTTATACAATTCTTCCTTGAAGTAATCCTTCAACTCGTTCACGCGCTGGGTCATCCCCGGCGGGCGGACGTACATGGAGAAGAACGGCTTGTGCAACGCCGCGATCTCAGGGTGAGCAGCGCGCGCCTCTTCTGTGACCGTCCAACTGCCCGAGTATGCCTGCTGGTTGATCTTGTCAATTTCGGGGTGACGGTAGAACGCCTCAGGGACGACATAACTGATTTCAGCGGGGCGGTCACATTCGCCCGCGAAGTAAAAGCATTTATGCCCCATGCGCTCCAGTACAGTCGCCCATTTTGTCACTTCCAGCGAGACGCCGTCTGTGCCGGCAAAGCGGGTGGAGATAAAACCAATGTTTCGAGATGTCATATATTCCAATCCTACAGACCTTGAAGTTTTTTGAAACCTTCAGGGTCTTTCTATCCAAAGTATTTGATACGGTTCGAGCGAAAGGGATCCTCCGCTCACGGTGTTTCCAGTCAGTACATCCTTCGCGTTTTCAAACGGCGCATCGAGCGTGACCGCATCTGCGCTGACGTTGCACAGGCAAAGCACACGCGCCGAACCGTCAGGTGAAGTCCGCTCCAATGCGAAAACGGACTTGTGCAAATCCAGTATCTTTTGCCTGCCATGCGGATGGAAAGCGGGCGAATGTCTGCGCGCCGACAGCAATTCACGATAGCGTGAAAACACTTGCGAACGCAGGGATGCGGGATCGGCAAGCTCGCGCTGAATGGTGTCAAAATCACATTTCTGGCGGTTGATGGTACGGTTGCGTCCTGTCTGCTTCACGCCTCCGAGCCAGCCGCGCGAACCGAACAGACTGTGGAAATAGATCCCAGGCACGCCGACCAATGCAAGCATGACGGCTTGCGCCGCGATAAAGCGGTCTACTTGCAACATCAGCGGTTCATCACCATGCGGGTTCGAGAGCGCATCGAAGTAATTGATGTTCATCTCGTACGGGCTTTGCGAACCGTCCGCGTTGTGTTTGTACGAGATCAAGCCGCCGTGCGCAAGAGTCGTTTGCACAAGCGAGTCGATGTCAGCGTTGGACAAAATCCCTCGGGCAGGATTCAAGCCCACCCCGTCGTGTGAAGCGAGAAAGTTAAAGAAGGTCGTCTTATCCGAAGGCAGGGTCAGCGAGTC
>CAYPHR010000183.1:0-6263 GCA_964410375.1 uncultured Anaerolinea sp.
CACTCGAACGAGAGGGTTTGATCCTTGCCCATTTGAGCGACTCCACGCTGGAGGTTTTATCCGCCACCCTTCCGCCCGCCGCCAACATCCACAACCCCGTGGACATGCTCGCATCCGCTTCGCCTGAGCAATATGCCGAATGCCTGAACATTCTCTTAGAAGACAAGGGCGTGGACGCGGTCATGGTCATCCTGCCACCCCCGCCGATGTTCACAGCAGAAGAAGTTGCGGCAAAGATAAATGAAGTCATTGGCAAATTTGGGAAACCGGTTGTCGTTGCGTTGTTGGGTTCGACGTTGGTGGAAAAAGCCGCTGAAACGTTTGCAAGTTCAAAGGTTGTGACATACCCATTCCCTGAACGGGCGGCGTCCGCGCTGGGGGCGTTGGTAGGACGAACGAAAGCCCTTGACCGCAAACCACAGATGGTAGACCGCGAAACCAACGTCCATCATCTACCGTCCACCGTCGATGAACTCATGCAGTCATACGGCATCCCCACCGCGCCGGTCAAACTGGCACACGATGAGAACGAGGCGATTCAAATCGCAGATGAACTCGGTTACCCGGTAGTGATGAAGATCGCCTCACCTGATATTTCACACAAGTCGGATGTGGGCGGGGTATTGCTCAATATCAAAGATGATAAGACTCTTCAACTTGGCTATGCGCAAATGGTGGAGAGAATGAAAAAGCTTGTTCCGCCTGTTCAAATAGACGGCGTACACATCCAACGTCAGATTCCCGCAGGGCAGGAAGTGATCATCGGGATGGTGCGCGATAAACAGTTCGGTCCGTTGATGATGTTCGGTTCGGGCGGCGTGGAAGTGGAAGGGCTCAAGGATGTGGCATTCTGCCTGGGTCCATTGAATCAGGCTGAGGCGGAGTCCATGATGCGCAGAACATGGGCTGGGAGAAAACTCAAAGGCTTCCGTAATATCCCGCCTGTGGATGAGGATGCGGTCAGGGATGTCCTGATCAAATTATCGCAACTCGCAGAGGAGCACGAGGAGATCGAAGAGATCGAGATCAATCCGCTGCGGGTGCTGACGAAGGGCGCGGTGGCTGTGGATGTTCGAGTAAAATTGCGCGCATGATTCAACTCGAGGCTTTCATCGCACAATTTGCCGACAAGACAATTTCAGTTGCCGTTCATGACCTGAAAACAGGCGGGGAGATTCTGGTCAACTCCGATGTAATGATGCACCCCGCCAGCACGATGAAAGTGCCTGTGATGATGGAGGTCTTTCGACAGGCGTATGAGGGCTTGCTTTCACTGGATGAGCAATTGCCGATCTTCAATTCGTTCAAAAGCATCGTGGATGGGAGCGAATTCGCGCTCGAAGTGGCGGACGATTCCGACCTGACGCTGTATCGGCGCATTGGCGAAACGGAAACCATCCGCGAATTGAACCGCCTGATGATCGTGCGCTCGTCGAACCTCGCCACGAACTTATTGATGGAACGTGTCGGCACTGCGCGTGTGGATGCGTTCATCAAGGAACTTGGCATCGCGGACATGACCGTCATCCGCGGACTCGAAGACAAAAAAGCCTATCGCTTGGACATCAACAATTCCGCCAGTGCGCGCAGTTCCACGTGGATGATGAGATTGATCGCGGAAGGAAAAGTCGTTTCAAGGGAAGCCTGCGATGAGATGATCGAAGTGATGCTCGGGCAGGAATTCAACGAGAGCATCCCCGCGCTTCTACCGCCCAATGTAAAGGTCGCGCATAAAACCGGCTGGACAGGCGAACACTTCCACGATATCGGCATCGTCTTCCCGTCAAACCGCATGCCGTACGTCATTTCGCTGTTCACACACGGCTTTCCCGAAGACGATGAAGATCAGGCGCATCGCTGCATGGCGGAAATCTCAAAAATCATTTACGAAGGAATTGTATGATCACCCTCTCCACGCTCACCTACTATCCCATCAAAGCCTGCCGCGGATTCGATGTACCCGCCAGCAAGGTCGAACGCATGGGGCTCGAACATGACCGCCGCATGATGGTCGTCACGCCGGACGGCGGGTTTCTCACCCAGCGCGAACATCCGCGCTTGGCTTTGATCACGCCAACGTTAAAAGGAGATTCGCTGACCCTTTCCGCGCCGAATTTTGATTCACTGCAGATCAGCATTCAGAAAACCGGCACTCCCACACCGGTCGATATCTGGCACAGCAAGGATGTTGCTTCCATCGATCAGGGCGATGAAGCCGCAGCATGGCTCTCGGATTGGCTTGGCATTTCGGTGCGGCTCGTCCATTTTGCGGATGGATACATGAGAAACGTCAACCCCGAATATGCGATAAACCCCGATGACCATACCGGATTTGCAGATGGCTATCCCATTTTGATCATCTCGGAAGAATCGCTTCAGGACCTAAACTCGCGGCTTGACTCTCCTGTCCCGATGAATCGCTTCCGCCCGAACCTTGTCGTCAAAGGCTGTGAGCCATTCGCAGAAGACACATGGAAGCGCATCCGCATCGGCGGCGTGGAGATGGCGCTGGTCAAGCCGTGTGCGCGCTGTGTGGTGACGACGATCGACAAGGAGACATTGGTAAAAAGCAAGGAACCTTTGAAAACTCTCGGCAACTTCCGCAAACATGAACTGGGAGCCATCTTCGGGGTGAACGTCATTCCGCTGGGCGAGGGCAGGCTCGAGGTCGGCATGAGCGTGGAGGTCATTCAATAATGGAACGAATCGTCATCGACATCGTCGGCTGGACCGGCACGGTCCTGTATCTCATCGCATATGGATTGGTCTCTGCAAAAAAAGTGGAAGCGGATTCGTGGGCGTATCAAGGCATGAACTTCGCCGCAGGGACGATGCTCATCATCAACACGTTGTATTTGCAGGCGTATCCGTCCGTCGGGTTGAACGTCGCCTGGGTGGGGATCGCCGTACTGACGTTGGGGAGAAAAGTGTTACAAAAGTGACTCCGAATACTTATCCGCAAACAGCGCGGGCTGACCGCCGGTGTGCCAAAACAAAACCGTCTCGTCCTTCTTGAAAAATCCCTTGCGGATCAGGTCGATCATCCCCGCCGCGGCGCGTCCTGTGTAGACGGGGTCGAGCAACAAGCCTTCGTGCCGGGCAAACAGGTTGATGGCTTCACGTTCGCCTTCCCCAAACACACCATAACCCGCCTGACAATATTTATCATTGGCAAGGACATCGTCACGAGTGAAGTGAATCCGCTCGCCCAGTTTTTCGCTGGCTTGCGAAGCGAGAGCAGAGACATGATTCTTTAGATCGTCTTCCGTTTCGTCGATGCTGATTCCCAGCACTTTGCCTTTGAACCCAAATAAGCGCTGACCCAAGACCAATCCTGCGTGCGTCCCGCCGGACGATGTGCCAAAGACGATCCAATCCGAGTGGATGTTTTGCTTCATGAATTCTGCCATCGCAAAGGCGTAGCCCAACGCCCCCGTCGGGCTGGAGCCGCCATACGGAACGAGATACGGCTTTTTTCCAGCGGCAACCGCATCATCGAAGGTCTTCTGCAATGTCTGGTCGCGGAAGGCGCGGTCTTCGACGGTGATGATCTCCGCGCCGAAGAGACCGTCCAGCAAAAGGTTGGCGGATGGCTGTTTGGGCGTTTCGCCCGTCAACACCAATTTGCATTCGAAGCCATATCGCGCCGCCGCCGCCGCCGTCTGGCGGCAGTGATTGGACTGCATCGCCCCGCCTGAAATAAGCAAGTCCGCGCCTTGTTCGCGCGCTTCGGCAATGAGGAATTCCAGCTTGCGGGTCTTGTTGCCGCCAAACGCCAACCCGGTCTGGTCGTCACGCTTAACGAAGATGCGCGGTCCATTTAAGGCTTTGGATAAATTAGGCAGTTCTTCAATTGATGTGGGAAGATGGGCAAATCTTAAGCGCGGAATATTCATAAAACGCTCTATTCGCTCTTGCTGTCGTTTTTTGTTACAGCAGAACGCCGCGCAAGGATACGATGCGTCAACGCCCCGGAAATCACAGCCACCACGTATGCTATAAAAATTCCAATGATAGGAACAACAACTACCAATATAATCGTCCCTCCAGACTCACCCGCGGCAGAAAATAGGGGGAGAAGAAACAAAACACTGAAAGCAACGCATAACAAAGGAAACACCAGAAAACCGATCAAACCCACCACGCTGCAAGATAACACCCCAAACCCCGCATTGCGAAAGGTACCGCTTTCATTTGCACTTCGATATGCCGACCGTCCGCTAAAGAACCCTGCAACACCACCGAATATTAAGGAAATCAAAAGCGACAATATACCTAAAATGAGCATAATCGCTTCGAAAGAGTAACTTGCGGTAGAGTAAACATAAACATCCACAAGGTTAAGGAAGAAGAAGGAAACAATAAAAGTTACAGGAAAAACAAAAATCAATGTCAACAAACCGTAGCCAATCCCTATCCCAATTCCAAAAGGTAGGAATTTCTTCTCAGGTTTCTCCTGCGAAGACGAAGAAGAGACAGGTGTAGAACTTTCCATGGGTACACCTCCAATATCAATGAATGAGATAAAGTCGGATTGTAACACCATGAAACCCAGTCGACATGAACTCGCTCGAACCTACTCTATTCCGCACCAATCTGACGGCGTGTATTCTCTTTTCCTCTTGACCTCATAAAATTCAACACGCGAGGCATCACATCTGAGTACATCGAATACCAGAACTTGCTGGACGCGAAGTCATACGCGCCCAGCGTGCGCACTACGTCACCGCCCAAACCTTCCTTGAAGCGGTAGACGCCCCACATCGAGTCGCTTTCATCGAAGACATCCGGCGCGCCCCACAGGTCGTAGGTCAGGCAGCCATGTGCCTTGGCGTGTTTCATCGCCGCCCATTGCAGAAGATAGGTCGGCATTTTTTCACGATGGGCATTGCGCGACATGCCGTAGACATAATATCCGCGCCCGGCGAACATGAAAAGAAATATCGCCGCCACCGCTTCCCCATCCACTTCGGCGATCAACGGGACGGCGGACGGTTCCGCAGATTCCATAAATATCTTCCACACCGTCATGTAATAATTCTCATCACGGATCACAAAGCCATCGCGCACCGATGTTTCGGCATACATCTTGTACAGCAATCCCAAATCTTCCAGCTTGCCTACGCGCACCACCACGCTCTTCTTCTCCGCAAGGCGGATGTTATAGCGCGTCTTCTGCTTCATGCGCATCAGGATGTCTTCTTCGCCCGCGGATAGATCCACGATGACCGTGTTGCGGAATTGGATCTGGTCGGATGACTCCACCCACCCCCTGCGCTTCAAATCGGACCTCACGGCTTGTCCGCCGTTTTCTGTGACCTCATCTACGCCCCCAGGGACTCCGCGCCCCAAGACAACATCGGGATCAATTTTCAGGAAGATCGCGCCCTCCTTCTTCGCAAAGGATTGCAGATCATCCAATACGCGCTTGCACAGGAACTCATCCGTCCAATCCATAAGCGGACCTTTGGGAGCGTAGAGAATGGAGAGACGGGCGGCAAATCCGCGAGAAATGATTTGGCGCTTAAGAATGAGCGCGGCAGCGATGATTGGTGAGTGGAAAGTGGAAAGTGCGCCTATGTTAGTTTCCACTTTCCACTTTCCATCTTCCGTCCAAACCGCATAATAAGGAATCCAGCCATACTTCGCCTTGACCTGTCCCCATTCGTAGGTTTGCAGGAAGTGCGGGTCGGGGAGTTTTGAGATGATCTCGTTCCAGATATTGCCAGTCACTATTCGCGATTCCCAATAAATTTTAAATACATCCAATACAACAACGGATTGTACACTCTGTCCAGTGCCTGCGCAGCGCGTTTCACTTCGCCGCCAAATCCGCGTTTGAAACGATAGACGCCCCACAAGCCGTCGCTGCGCTTCTCGAATTGCGCTTCGAGCGTCTCTTCATCCTCGTCAGGGACGCCCCATAGGTCGTACTCTTCGCATCCGCGCGCCTTTGCCCAGCGGATCGCTTCCCACTGAATGAGATACGTCGGCATACGGTTGCGCTCTTCGTTATTCGACGCGCCATATACATACCAGGCACGCTTGCCGTTCGTGAAAACCATCAATGAAGCGAGCGGTTTGCCTTCGTATTCCGCGAGAAGCAATTCACACATCCCTTTCGGGTGGAAGAGGTCGTACGCGCGTTGATAATATTCTTTGGAATGCACACCAAATTTATCCCGCCCGCCTGTGACGGTCATCATCGCATGGAAGGCGGCGATATCGTCCCATGCGCGGACGGTCACGCCTCTTTTTTCGGC
>CAYPHR010000184.1:0-6246 GCA_964410375.1 uncultured Anaerolinea sp.
AGAAGCTCCAGGAACGCCTTGCCAAGTTGAGCGGCGGCGTCGCCATCATCCGCGTGGGCGCTGCGACCGAAACCGAAATGAAGGAAAAGAAGCACCGCGTTGAAGACGCCCTGTCTGCCGCGCGCGCCGCAGTGGAAGAAGGCATCGTCCCCGGCGGCGAGATCTCCCTCATCAACGCCGCCAACAAGCTCGACAAGCTTGCCAAGACGCATGCAGATGACGACAACGAAGAGATCAAGGTCGGCATCAACATCGTCAAGAAGGCGCTCGAAGCTCCGATCCGCAAGCTGGCTTCGAATGCCGGTGAAGACGGCTCCGTCATCATCGACACCGTCCGCCGCACTGCTGCCGAGAAGAAGAACCCGAACATCGGCTTCAACGTGCTGACCGGCGAATATGTGGACATGATCAAAGCCGGCGTCATCGACCCGGTCAAGGTTGTGCGCGGGGCGCTCGAAAACGCCTCATCCATCGCCGCGATGATCCTCACCACCGATGTGCTCATCACCGACATGCCTGAGAAGGACAAGGCTCCTGCCATGCCTCCGGGCGGTATGGGCGGCATGGATTACTAAAATCCATCACAATAATGTAGGGACACGGCGCCGCCGTGTCCCTTTTTTAATTGCCCAAGCGGGTATAATTTTAGGAATGCGTTTCAAACTGACCCTTTTGACTTCGTTCCTCATGCTGGGGGTTACCGCCTGCGCCTCTTTCGGGACTTCGAGCACGCCCAGCCCCGAAGCGCCTACTCTTCCCCCTGAGCCTCCCACCGCCACTCCTCCGCCTTCAGCGGCGGTTGTCAATGGCGAGTACATCACCATCGCCGAATTTCAAGCGGAACTGGCACGTTTCCAGTCTGCACAGACCGAACTTGGAAATACCATCTCCGATGAAGATGTGAACCGCATCGTGCTTGAGGATCTGATCGCGCAGGTCCTGCTGAGTCAAGCCGCGAGGGAGGCAAATTTCAATATAACGGAATCAGAACTCCAGTCCAGAATGGATGCGCTGGCGGCGGATATTGGCGGGACGGAGATGCTGGCGGCATGGATATCCGCGAACGGGTATGATGAGGCGTCCTTCCGCCTTGCCTTAAAGCGCTCCATCGAAGCCGCCTGGATGCGTGACAAAATCATTGCGGATGTGCCGGCAACCATGGAGCAAATCCACCTGCGCCAGATTTTGACCTATAATGAGGCGAACGCGCAAGCCGCGCTTGCCCGCCTGAACAATGGCGAGGATTTCGACGAAGTGGCGGCTGTCTACGACCCGGTCACGCGCGGAGAGTTGGGCTGGGTGCCGAAAGGCTACCTGCTCGATCCCACCGCAGACGAGACGGTCTTTTCCCTGCAGGCAGGGGAGACCAGCGGTATTATCGCCACCGAGGCTGGTTTTCATATTTTCAAAGCCGTTGAGCGAGGCGAGCATTCCCTTTCGCCCGACGCCCTGCTGATCATGCAGGAACTTGCATTGAAACAGTGGCTTGCCGAACAGCGCGCAAAAAGTGATGTTGTCCTAGCCCCATGAGCAGATCCATGCGAGTATTTTTCTGGAGCGCCCGATGAGCAATTACGACTATGAAAGTTACCCCGAATCCAAACCGAGGTCGCGCCTCAGCATGTGGGATGCGTTAAGCATTCTCACCCTTCTGCTGACATTGTGCATCGGTTTGTATTTTGTGGCGATATTTATGCTGCCGAACTCCGCCATCAATCCCCTAGCGCCCGGCGATCCCAACGCGCCCCCCACAGCAACGATCACGCCCATCCAACCGCCTCCCACATGGACTCCCACCATGTTATCAGTGACGGACACCCCTGCTTTTACCCTTGTCCCGACCTTTACGCTCGAACCCTCGCCGACGGTTGTTTCACTGATCACGCCGTCCATCACACCGACGCCGACGCGCACGCCGCGGGCGCCTTTCTCCGCTACCGTCACCTACATTGACAGCACCATCATCCGGCCCGACCTTGGGTGCAATTGGCAGGGCATCGGCGGGACGATCGTGGACGCCAACAACGCCGACATGCTTGGAATCACCGTCCGCCTGACAGGTTTCTACAATAACAGGTCCAAAAATGAATTGACCGTCAGCAGTATTGCGCCTGCTTATGGCAGATCAGGCTTTGAATTCTTCCTCGGTCCCGTGCCGATCTCATCCACCGATCTGCTTTCGATTCAGATTCTCGACCAAGCAGGTCTGCCTCTCTCCGACCCCATCACGTTGGATACTTTCAATGACTGCTCGAAGAATCTCACGTTGGTGCGGTTCAAGAAAAATCCGTAATTACGAACAAACAAAAAATCCGCCGATTTTATCGGCGGATTTTTTGTTTTACTTCACTTCTACATTCCAGTGGGAGTATTTCGGGTTCTTCGCCCGCACAATATCGTCGAACGCAGTCCGTAATTTAGTTGTCACCGGACCCATCACGCCGCTGCCAACCGGGCGGTGATCCACTTTTGTGATCGCCACCACCTGTGCGGCGGTCCCGGTCATGAACATCTCCTCCGCGATGAAAACCTCCGTGCGGTCGATGGAGCGTTCCACCACCTCCAGCCCAAGCTCCTTGCGTGCGATCTCAATAATGGAACGGCGCGTAATGCCTTCGAGGATGTTATCCGTCACGGGCGGCGTGATCACCACACCATCACGCACCATGAAAATGTTCATCGCCGAACCTTCCGAAACGTGTCCGTTGTTGTCCAGCACAATTGCCTCGTCGAAACCGGCACGGTTCGCGTCCGTTTTGATCAGCGCCGAGTTGGCGTACGCGCCCGCCACTTTTCCGCGCGCCGGAATGACATTATCGTCAATGCGCCGCCAGGAAGAGATCGTCACATGCGCGTTCGTGTCGTTCTTGACGTACGGTTCATATGCGATCACGAACATGCAGAACTCATCCTTCAAATTGTGCAGGCGCACGCCAATGCCCAGGTCAGCTTTATACATGGTGGGGCGCAGGTACACATCCTGCTTCCAATTGTCCGTCTTCAACAGATCGAGCGTAAGCTGGATCAATCCCTCCTCATCGTACGGGCTGCTCATCGCCAACATCCGCCCGGAATTCAATAAACGGCGGAAATGGTCATAGGGACGAAAAACGAAGAGATTTTGCTTCTCTTCGTTCCAGTATGCCCGAACCCCGCCGAAAACGGCGGTTCCATATAAAAATCCATGTGTGGCAATATTGATATTTGCCTCACTTAAGGGGACGATCTTTCCCTCAAAGAAAGCGTGCTTCGTGAGATCCACTGACACCTCCTGATTAAATTGAGTTGGTCGAACCGCATTATAACCCATACAACCCCGCGGATATTTGAACGCTTCGCCCTCCGCCTGCGCCGATCCAGCCTCCCCAACCTTTTCTCCCCAACGGCGGATTCTGCCCTTGACAACCCGACAATTCGCCTCTAAAATCTAATTCGATAAGTATCGAAATAAATTTACGGAAGTGAAATATGAATGAAATGCTCGATTACGTCAAAGCCATGTCCGACCCGAACCGCCTGCGGATCATCGGTCTGCTCACACAGGAATCCGCCACCCGCAAAGAGATCGCGGAGCGGCTGAACTTGTCAGTCAAGGACTCCCTCACCCACTTGGGGTTTCTTGAATTCGTTGGCGCCATCACCCAGACCAACGGCGTGTACACTCTCAACAATGACAAACTTGCCACGCTTGCAAAAGAAAAACTGGCGGATCTGCAACCGTCCTATACCCCGCCCGCAGGCTTGGATGAGAAATCCAAAAAGGTGCTGAAGTCTATGCTCGATGCACAGGGCAGGGTCAAACAGATTCCTCTCCAGCCGGTGAAACTGCGCCCGCTTCTGGAATACCTGATTCCATCCTTTGAATTCGACAGGGATTACACGGAACGGGAAGTTAACGAAATTTTGCGGCACTTCAACGAAGACACCGCCGCATTGCGCCGCCATTTGGTGGATGCAGGTCTGTTAGCCCGCGAAGGTAACGGCTCGCGTTACTGGCGGGTGAGAGAAGGTGATAAATGAGCGAAGATCTCGTCACCTTCTTCAAAGCCTTGTCCGATGCGAACCGGCTTAAGATCATTGGCTTGCTTGCCCAACAACCTTACAGCGTGGAGGAACTCGCCGCCCTGCTCGATCTCAAGGCGTCCACGGTTTCGCATCACCTTGCAAAACTTGCCAAAGTCGGTCTGGTCAGCGCCAAAGCGGACAGCTACTATAACGTCTATCAACTGGATGAAAAGGCGTTGGAAATGAAGTCCCGGAGTCTGTTCTCACAGGAAAACCTCGCAGCCTCGGTCGTGGATGTCGATGCGGATGCCTACGACCGCAAGGTCATCGCCGCCTACACTCGTCCGGATGGAAGCCTGAAAACCATCCCTGCTCAGAAGAAAAAGCTCGAAGCGATCCTGCGTTATGTGGCACAAAAAGCCTTCAAGATTGGCAAACGATACAGCGAGAAACAGGTCAATGATATTTTGAAAAACTTCCACGCGGACACCGCATCCCTGCGGCGCGAACTGGTTGGAGCTGGTTTGATGAAGCGCGAAGGCGGCGGTGGAGAATATTGGAGAGAAGAATGATATCGGAATACCCTTTAACGAAAGCAAATCGCATCCGGCTGGCGCAAGCCTTCAGGAATGTTCCACGTGTGGATATTTCCATCGAGTGCGTGCTCGAAGATCAAATGGGCATGGCATATGTGGATGATGTTAAACATCCATCTGTGTATCTGATCCGGATCGGTCCCTTTCACTATTTTGCCGGAGATGTAAACAGCAATGGCGCCCAGGAAATGCTTAAAGGATTTCCGCCCTACAACTTGTTCATGTCCGCTTCTACGGGGTGGGCGGAAGCGTTCAAGTCCCATTACGGAGAACGGTTTATTGCCATCGAACGTTACATTTTTTCATCGCACAGTTTGTCGGCTGCGCATGTGACGAAATTATGCGGGGAATCTCAATTTGCACAAGATATCAAGCGAATGGATGCTACTTTGCTGGAAAGCTTGAAAGGAAAAGATCATTTTGTTGATATCTCCGATTTCGAAACATCCGCGGATTTTGAAGAGCGTGGAATAGGTTTTTATCTTGAGAAGGATGGCGAAGTCGTCGGTGCTGCGTATTCTTCGTTGGTATGCAGTACGGGCATCGAGGTTAGTCTGTTCGTGGAAGAGAAGTATCGGCGTCAGGGAGTTGCAACAGCGTTATCCGTCAACCTCGTCCGCTGGTGCTTGGAGCACAACATGGATGCACATTGGGACGCGGCAAACATGGAATCTTGCAGATTGGCAGAAAAACTTGGATATGTTCCGTTGGGGAACTATACGGCATATTACTTGAAACCATCAACATAAGCTCTGCATTGACAGGTGCCGTTCCCATTCTCTGGGGAGTCTACAAAGCTTGCCCAGGGGCAACTCCTATACTAGGTGAATAAGAAAAGGTCTCCAGAGAAATCTGGAGACCTTTTTGTAAATCAAATACTACACACTACAGTACAGCCATTACGGCACTTCGTTGACCCTGTCCGTGCTGGGAGGTGCAACCGGGCTGAATGTGCCGAGGAAGTTGATGAAGGCTAACAGGTCGTTGCCGCCTTCGAGCCGCGGCGCAGTGACCATGCCGAATGTGGTGAAGTTATCCCCGCCGCCGGCAAGGAAGTTGTTCACAGTGACCATATAAGTCGCGCTCGGATCGAGCGGCACGCCGTTCAACTTCACGTTCGAAATTGTCACCGAAGTACAAGTGCCTCCCACATTGGCTCCCACGAGCGTCTTTGACAGGTCATATGTGAAGCCTGCCGACACACCCAGGTGCAGGAACGCGCGGGCGGCACCAGGCGGCTGGCACTGCTGTTGCAACACTGAGATGATCTGGGCACCGGTCATCGGGTAGGTGATCAGGGTGTTGCCGAACGGCTGGACGGTAAACGCTTCGCCAAAGGTGACAACTCCATCGCCCTCGCCTGCGGGCGATGAGGGGTATGTCAGGTTGGCGCGCACTCCGCCCGGGTTCATGAAAGCGATCTGCGCCCCATTGGACGAGGTTGCCCACAATTGCGCGTCCGCGATCAGGTTCCCCAAATTCGATTCGACGCCACGATCATCTTCGCCGTTCACTCCACGGTTGATGGTTTCCGTGATCGTGCCGACGGGGGTGTTGCCGGCTGCCGCATAGAGAGGCATCCATTTGTCAATCACAGCGGTGACCGCCGGATCGGGGCTGAGCGTTGTGCGGTCTACAAGGTGGT
>CAYPHR010000185.1:0-6233 GCA_964410375.1 uncultured Anaerolinea sp.
TGTCATGCACCGTATACGAGCCGGGGTTGACCAGTGCCTCGTTCAAGGTCAGCGAGTTGGTATAGAGATTGTACAGGTAATGATCGCCGGGTTCCACCACCAGATCGTGCTCCGTACAATTTTTGATGAAGGCGGGCTTGAACCAATCCGTAAACGTGAAGTTCGGCACGGAGTTGAGGTCGCCGTCCACGCGCGTGAAATCCGTCATGACCGAAACCCAGCCCGTGTTCTGCGAGTTGGGCATCTGCACCTGAACCCAGCGCGAGAGCACATCCTGCCCGACGATACGGGCGCTCTCTCCCTCGCGCAGGACGCCGATCTGGTTATACGGCAAGCCCGGTCCGCGGCGGATGTAAAGATTGCCCTTCGTGACGGTGAGGGTCACCTCCGGCTGAGGCGTGGGCGGAATCTCCGTTTGGGCAGGGATAAGCGTCGGCGTGGGAAGAGGCGTTGACGTCGGCTCGGGCGGGGCAAAGGTTGCAGCAGCGGGTAGTTCCTCCATTACAGTCTGCGCGGGAATACATCCCTGAACGAAGAAAAGCAGCATCAGGGCGTAGATGGACTTCCGAAACGTTGACATGACTACTCGTAACGCAGGGCTTCGACGGGTTCGAGGTTGGCGGCGCGGCTGGCGGGATAAATGCCAAAGAACAAGCCGATGATCGCCGAGAAACTCGTGGAAAGCAAAATCGCGTCCATGCCGACCACGGGCGTGAAGTTGTTGCCGGTGGCAGTGGCGACCTGCCCGACGACGAATGCGATCAGCCAGCCGAACATGATGCCGATCACGCCGCCGATCAGACTCAGCAGGGACGACTCGGTCAGGAACTGGAGCAGGATGTCGCGTTTGCGCGCGCCCAACGCCTTGCGCAGACCGATCTCTTTGGTGCGTTCGGTGACGGAGACCAGCATGATGTTCATGATGCCGATGCCGCCCACCAGCAGGGAAATACCTGCAATACCGCCGAGGAAGATGGTCAGCACGCCGGTGATGGTCTCAAAGGTTTGCAGAAAATCCTGCTGGGTGAAAACAGTGAAATCATCCGCGCCGATGGGTGTGCGATGCCGCTGGCGGATGATATTGGAGATCTCCTCCGACGCCTGCGGAACCGCATCCGCGGAAGTTGCCTGAACGAAGATGACATCCACGCGGTCCGGCGTCGAACGCTTGATCAGGCGCGCCTGCGCAGTGGTAAATGGAATATACGCGGCGTTATCCTCACTGCCGAACGCGCCGCCGCCTTTCGCCACCAGCACACCGATCACGCGGAACGGCTGACCCTCGATGCGGATGGTCTCGCCCACCACACCGTCGGCATGACCGAACAGCGCAGTAGCGGTTTCCGGTCCCAGCACCACAACGGACATCCGCCCGAGCAGGTGTTCTTCATTGATGAAATCGCCTTCCGCCACCTGAAGGTTGCGCACCGGCGCATACGGCGGTGTCACGCCGTTGATGGCCGTACTGGTATTCTCGCCGGAGAACGCCAGCGTCCCATTTCCCTGGATCACCGGCGCGACAGCCTCCACCGACGGCGCGGCAAAGGGATCGGAGATCGCATCCGCATCCCCCAAAGTCAGTGGACGTGTGTTGCTTCCGCTTCTGCCGCCGCCCGGTCCTGGTCCGCCGCCCTGTTGCGGTCCCCCGCTGAAAACGAACAGCAGGTTGGTGCCGATGTCGGAAATGGAACCGGTGATGGTCGCCTGCGCCCCGTTGCCGACCGCCAGCATGGCGATCACCGCCGCCACGCCGATGACAATGCCGAGCACGGTCAAGCCGGAGCGCATCTTGTTCCCGTTCAAACTTTCAAGGGCTTCTATGACAGCCTGCCAAAAACTCATGCCTGCCTCCCGTTGCTTTCCTCTTCGCCGGTATCCAGCAAGCCGTCGCGCAGGCGGATGACGCGCTGGGTCTGCTCGGCGATCTTCGGGTCGTGCGTGACGATGATCAGCGTCGTGCCAAGATCCTTGTTTAAATTCAATAATAGATTCATGATCTCTTTTCCGACCTTTGAATCCAGATTCCCGGTCGGTTCGTCTGCCATGATGATGGCGGGATTGTTGACCAGCGCGCGCGCAACTGCCACACGCTGCTGCTGTCCGCCGGAGAGTTCATAGGGACGATGCGTCATGCGGTCACCCAATCCCACCGCTTCGAGCGCGGCACGCGCGCGCTCACGGCGCCCTTCGGTCAAACCGGCATAGCGCAGGGGCAGTTCCACATTCCCCAACGCGGTCAAACGCGAGAGCAGGTTGAAGCTCTGGAAAACAAATCCCACCTTGCGGTTGCGGACACTGGCTAACTGGTCGTCGGTCATCTCCGCCACCGATTCGCCGTCCAGAATATATTCGCCGGAGGTTGGGCGGTCCAGACAGCCGATCGTGTTCATCATCGTGGATTTGCCCGAGCCGGATGGTCCCATGATCGACACCATCTCCCCGCGCCGGATCGTGAACGACACGCCGCGCAGGGCATGGACTTCAAACTCGCCCATGATGTAGGTCTTCTTCAGGTCGCGCGCTTCGATCACCCAATCCATGTCAGCCACCGAACATGCCTCCATTGAAGAATGACGGCGGATTAAGAATGATCAGATCGCCTTCCTTGACATCCCCTTCCAACAGCACGCTCATCGTATCGGATGACGCGCCGAGTCGGATTTGGACCTGAACGGGGCTGCCGTTCACAAGCACGTACACCACCCGGTTCCCATCCACCAAACGGACGGCACGGTTGGGAATGAGCAGGACGTCCTTGACCTCGTCCACCACGATGCTGACGGCGGCGGTCATGCCCGGTTTCACAAGTTCATCGGCGTCGGTCAATTCGATGGTGACCGTAAAACTGACCAAACCCTGGAGCGTCTCCCCGACCTGCCCCACCTGCACGACCCTGCCTTTATATTCCTTATTAAGGATCGCATCGAACAAAAGGGTCGCATCCTGCCCGACCCGCACGTTGTTGATATCCACTTCAGAGACCTGCACATCCACCAGCAGGCTGGAGAGATCGTCGATGCGGAAGCCGAGCATGCCGGACGAAACCTGATCCCCGGCGGAGGGAACGACCTGGGTGATCGTACCGTCAAAAGGCGCGGTGAGATGCGCAAGGTTAAGAGTTGCTTGCGCCGCGGCAACACGCGCCTGTGCGGCTGCCACCTCCTCCGAATCGGGTCCTTTCAACAGGCGCTCATAGGCGCGGCGGGCGTCGTTGAGGCGCGCTTCTGCAAGGGCGAGGTCTTTATCCGCCTGATCGATCATCGCCTGGCTGGCAAAGCCCTTGTACTTCCTGATGTTCTTTAAGTTGCCGTCGTCGTCGTAGATGTAATCGGTCAGGTCGATCTTTCCATTCAAACGGATGCGCCAGTTATGGGCGCTGTCATATTTGACCTTCGCCCTGTCCACAGCCTGCTGCGCTTCCAACAGCGCCGTATTCGACGTGAGCAGGTCCTCCAGCATCTTTTCCGCGTTCACCAGGTCGGCTTCGGCGAGGATGATGCTCTGGTTGAGGGAAGATTTCTCAAGGCTGGCAAGCACAAAGTCCCGGGAGATGCGGTCTCCAATTCCTGCATTGACGGAGGCAACGATGCCACTCGTCTGCCAGATCAGGGTGGCGCTTTGTCTTGCCCGCACACTGCCCGTCGCACCAACCGATGCGATCAGGTTACCCTGTTCAGCCGGAACGGTCTGGAAGGCAACGGCTTCATTGCCGCCCCGCTGTGTAAGGAAATACACGACCAGAATAACCGCCGCGATCCCTGCAAAGATCCAGATCCGGCGGGCATGTTTCGATAAGAACTGTTTCATTATGGTGTTCCTCCAAGATACAGTCAGCCTTCATTAAGGCAATCTTACTGTTTATTTATCACAATTCCATTAATCTACGGGCGGAAGTTGCAAAAGTTTTTTGCTGTCAATGATTTTAATGCACAGATGGATTGTAAAGGCGTTTTTTTGTAGTACCATTAACCAATGTCTAATGATAAATTCGTGACGATTGTCTCCCGCTTTTGTGACATTTACGCCTGTATCTGTCCAATTAGATTAGGTATCATCCCTAGGAAGATTTTATATGTAGATTTTTCCCCAATTCGGAGGTTTCATGCAGGCAGTCCCAAGTGAATTTTTAGCAATCGATCGCAAGGAGCGCGCCAACCGCCCGTTCTTTGACCTTGACTTGCGCCCTGCCGACACGCGCACCTGTGATTTCGACGACGTGGTCATCGAGTTTGAGCCCGAACGCGCCATGGTCGAGGCATCACGCTGCATTCACTGTCCAGACCCGGCTCCCTGCATGGTTGCCTGCCCCACCGCCAACGACATCCCCTCTGCCATGTGGCTGATCGAACAGGGACGTTTCGTCGAGGCGGCTGCCATTTATCACAAAACCAGTTCGCTCCCGGAGATCTGTGGGCGCGTCTGTCCGCACGAAGCATTGTGCCAGGGGTCGTGCGTGCTCAACAAACATGATGCCCCGGTCTTGTGCGGCGAATTGGAGGCTTTTGCCGTAGACTATGAACGCCGCTCACGCGGACATTTCATCCCCGTCGGTGTATTGAATGGAAAAAAGGTCGCCGTCATCGGCGCAGGACCTGCCGGCTTGGGCTGTGCGGATATTCTGGTTCAAAAGGGCTATGATGTCACCATCTTTGAATCCAAGCCTGCGCCCGGCGGCTTGCTGGTGTATGGCATCCCCAACTTCAAACTCCCGAAAGATGTTTGGCAGGAAAAATGGGAGGAGTTCGAACGCGCCGGCGTAAAGTTCGTCCCCAACACCTACATCGGCAGGGATAAGACCATCGACCAGCTTTTCGAGGAAGGCTTCGAAGCGGTTTTCATCGGCGTCGGCTCGGAAGTGGACGCGAAAATGGAAGACACCCCCGGCACCGACCTGCCCGGCGTCTACGAAGCGACGGATTTCCTCATCCGCGGCAACGTGGACCCGGAACTGCTCCCCGACGACATGAAGGAACCGCTCCAGATCGGCAAGCGCGTCGCCGTCATCGGCGGCGGCGATACCGCATCCGACTGTCTGCGCACCGCCCTGCGGCTCGGCGCGGAAGAGGTCACCTGTTTATATCGCCGCACCGAAAAGGAAATGCCCGGCGGGAAAAAGGACCGTCAACTGGCGCGCGAGGAAGGCGCAAAATACCGCTTCCTCACCCAGCCCGTCAAATTTATCGCCGGCGCGGACGGCAAACTCGCCGCGGTGGAATGCATCGAAATGAAACTTGGCGAACCGGATGCAAAAGGACGCCGCAAACCCGTCCCGGTCGAGGGTTCGAATTTCAGCATCGCCATCGACACCGCCGTTCTGGCGCTCGGCTACTGGCCCGACCCGATCCTCGGCAAGACCACGCCCGATCTGGAAACCCACAACTGGGGCTTGATCAAAGTCACCGACAAAGCCACCGGCGCAACATCCCGCGAGGGAGTCTTCTCCGGCGGAGACTGCGTCACCGGTCCGGACCTGGTCGTCACCGCCATGGTGGGCGGCAGAAAAGCCGCGCTTGCGATTGACGAGTATTTGAAGAACAAAAAATAGAGAAAACTTTTTGCCGGCATGCTGGCAGAAGTGAATCCTGTGAGGGCAGGGTGTAAAGCACGGCGAGGCAAAAGCCTCGCCGTGCGCTTTTGTTATAATCCCGCCATGTTTTTCCACCGTATCATCCGCGGTCTTGAGATGACCATCATCCTGCTCGTGATCGCCGCCGTTGGCGGATACAGCAACCCCTCATTGACCAACCCCATCGAAAAGGTCCGCGCCTACACGCGCCAGATCGAATTCAACTACGTCGAATGGATGGCGAAAGCCGCCATCATAAAGATGCGCGCCGCATCCATCAACGTACCTTACACGCTCGATCACGCGGCTCAAAAACAGATCGTGATGGAGTATCTGCGCGCCACACAATTCATCCTCGAAAAGGAATTTCAACTCACCCAACTCTACGCGGATGCATCCATTCCGGACAAGGAAACCGCATCCCAGCCCCTGCGCGACGAACTTGCCGAACTGTATGCGCGTCAAAGTGAGCTTGCTCCGCTGGCGGAGGGCATCCTGCAGGAACAGGTCACGCAAGTGCTTGCCGAACTCGGGCTGACCGCCATCGGCCAGCCCGTTCCGAATGTCTGGTACCACTCCACACCACTGCCGGTGGCACTCATCATCTCCCCGCGCGACCGCATCGTGCAAGTCGCAAACATCTCCCTCAACACAGATCTCACTGTGG
>CAYPHR010000186.1:0-6232 GCA_964410375.1 uncultured Anaerolinea sp.
GTGCCGCACAGCACTGGGACGATGGCGGTTTCGGTTAGCAGGGTGTCAAAACCCATGCCTTTCAAGCCACCGATGAATTGCTTGGTATTTTCGTTCAATCTTTCGATGCGCCAGGGCTCGTCCAAAATGACCTTGAAAGCCTCGTTCGCGGCCGCGGCTTGCGCGGGCGGCAGGGCGGCGGAAAAGATATACGCGCGGCTGCCGTGACGCAGGTGATCGATCAACTCGTGTTTGCCAGCCACATATCCGCCCACCGAAGGGATGGTCTTGCTCAGCGTGCCCATCTTGATGTCGATGGCATCCTCCATGCCGAAGTGTTCTTCGATGCCCGTTCCGCGCGCACCAAGAACGCCGACCGAATGAGCTTCATCGATCATCAGCCAGGCATTATATTTTCTACTAAGTTCCACGATCTTTGGCAGGTCAATGATGTCGCCGTCCATGCTGAAGACTGAGTCCGCGATGACGAGTTTGGCAACATCCGCGGGGGCGTTCTTGAGTAAGCCTTCGAGGTGCGCCATGTCGTTGTGGCGGAAACGTCGGAATTCCGCGCCAGACATTAGACAGCCATCCACGATGGAGGCGTGGTTGATCTTGTCCGAGAAGACGTAATCGCCGCGCCCCATCAGCGTGGAGATGACCGTCAGGTTGGTGACGTAACCCGATGTGTATGTGATGGCGGATTCAGTATGTTTGAAGTTTGCAATGGTTTCTTCGAGTTCGTTGTGAATGGTCAGTGTGCCCGCCAGTGTGCGAACCCCGTTCGTGCCCGTGCCGAATTTGTCCACGGCTTTTTTCGCGGCTTCGTTGATGCGTGGGTGACCGACCAGCCCCAAGTATGAGTACGAAGCGTACATTCCCATCACTCGCCCATTAACGCGCACTTTCATCCCGTCCAGAATCTCTTCCACGGGTTGGTTATAAAAATAGTAATCATGTTCCTTCATGGCATCCAAGCGTGCCCTGAGCGCCGCGATGCGCCGGGTTGCGGCGTTGTCTGTATTATGAATATCCATCAAAATGCCTCCAAAGCAGAATGGCGTAAGTGTAGCCGAGGGGAATATTTCTGTCTAGTTTAAAAGTTACAGCCGCTTTCAAGCGGCTGTAACCGGCTTTATCCTGCTAGGTTTCTCAGTTCGTTTTCGTCGATGACCTTCACACCAAGCGATCTTGCCTTCTCCAGTTTCGAGCCGGGATTTTCGCCAAGCACAAGGTAACTCGTTTTTTTGCTCACGCTATCGGTCACTTTGCCGCCGTTGCTCTCGATGAATTCTTTTGCGCCCTCGCGTGAAAGTGTGGGAAGCGTGCCGGTCACAACAAAGGTCAATCCAGTGAATGCGCCTTCTTTTTTCTTTTCATCCTTCTTCATTTCAGGGTCGAGCCCCGCCGCCTTCAATTTTTTCAATACTTTTTGATTCACTGGCTGTGCAAACCAATCCACAATGGATGCGGCGATGTTCGGTCCCACGCCTTCGATCTGTTGCAACTCCTCCGCGCTGGCTTTCGATAAAGCGGATAGATTCCCGAATGTGCGGGATAGATCGCCCGCCATCACCTCGCCCACGCCATGGATTCCCAACGCGACGATCAAACGGTTCAAACTCTGACCCTTTGCCTGTTCCAACGACCTGAGCAGATTCTCCGCCTTTTTCTCGGCAAAGCCTTCCAGTTCGAGCAGCTGTTCCTTTTTGAGCGTGAACAGATCCGCAACATCCTTGACCAAGCCCGCCGCAATGAGCTGTTCCACGATCTTATAACCCAGCCCGACAATGTCCATTGCGCCGCGTGAGACGAAATGCTCCACGTTGCGGACGAGTTGCGCGGGGCAGGCGGCATTGACGCAATACCATGCCACTTCGCCTTCGAAGTGTTCCACGGGCTGTCCGCAGGCGGGACATTTTGCGGGCGGTTTGTATTTCTTTTCCCTGCCGGTGCGCGCATCCACGACGGGACCGATGACGTAGGGAATGACCTCGCCTGCGCGTTTGACCAGCACACGGTCGCCGATGCGGATATCTTTCTCTTCGATGTAATCGAAATTGTGCAGGGTCGCGTTGCGGACGATCACGCCGCCGATCTCGACAGGTTCAAGCGCCGCGCGTGGAGTGAGCACGCCTGTGCGTCCGACTTCCACATCGATGCCGAGCAGGGTCGTCGTCACTTCGCGGGCGGGGAATTTGAACGCCACCGCGCCGCGCGGGTCCTTGCCGACGAAGCCCAAGTCGGCGGCGAGTGTCAGGTCGTCAATTTTGATGACCATGCCGTCGGCTTCGTAGGGAAGCGCGTTGCGTCCCGTGCTGAAGGTTTCAGTATAGGTGATCGCCGGGTCGAGGTCATTGAAGCGCTTGGCAATGTCTGTCACGGGGAAGCCGAGCGCTTTGAGATATTCCAAGATCTCCCATTGTGATGTGGGCACATCTCCGCCCTCGGCATGGACGATCTGATAAACCAGCAGGGTGATGGGACGGGTCGCGGTGAGCTGCGGGTCAAGTTGGCGCAGAGATCCCGCCGCCGTATTGCGCGGATTAAGGTAAGTTTTCTCGACTGCTTCTTCAAGTTTTTTATTTAAAGTTTCAAAGTCCTTGATGGGAATGAAGGCTTCGCCGCGCACAACGAGATAAGATGGCGGCTTCGGTCCTTTTGCGTCAACTGGAATTTTTAGCGGAATGGCTCGGATCGTGCGCAGATTGCTGGTGATGTCTTCGCCCACTTCGCCGTCGCCGCGCGTGGCTCCCTGCACGAACATGCCGTTGCGATAGTGAAGGACGACGGACAGCCCGTCAATTTTCGGCTCGACGACGAATTTCGCCCTCTCCACGCGGTCATCCAGTTTGCGGATGCGCTCGAACCAGGCGCGCGTGTCGTCTGCGCCAAAGGCATTGGAGAGCGAGAGGATCGGCGCAGGGTGGCGGACTTTTTCGAACTTTTCTGATGGTTTCGCGCCTGCACGCTGGGTGGGGGAATCGGACGTGATCCAGTCGGGATGATCCGCTTCGATCTTTTTGAGTTCGTGCAGCAGGCGGTCATATTCGAGATCGCTGATGAGGGGCGCATCCAGCACGTGATACCGATAATTGTGGAAGTTGACCTGTTCCTTGAGTTCTTCGTAACGGGAGAGAAGTTTATCTGCCATGTCCGAATTATATCTGAAAGGAAACCCGCCTTTGCGGCGGGTTATTCATCGATCTTTTTCCAGAGGTCGGAGGAGGGGCGCTTGAGCGGACGTGTCAGCGCGGAGAGGCGCGCTTCGTAGAACGTTTCCTCTGCGTTCGAGAAGCGCGAGACCTCGAACAAATTGCGCTCCACCAGCATGTCTGCGATCTTTTTGGTTTCGTCGCGGGTGAATTCCAATTTCTCTGCGAATTCGGTCAGGCTGAAGCGTCCGAGACGGATGACAAAATTCAGGGCGGAGCGAAGCGGCTCGGAAAACAGGACGACATCCGATGGGCGGATATCCTCCGTTCGTTCCTCCAATTCCTTAACCGCAAGTTCGTACTGCGATTTGCTCATGGTGCCCTCCTTCCGCCACCTGAGACTTGGTCAATCCTTCAATTGATCTACCAGACTGCGCAATCCTTTGGTGATGATGTGGTCGGGGAAACGGACGGCAAAAATGCCGGAACTGGCAAGCGTCATCATCTCATCGGAGTGCGGCAGAACCGCGCCGACGGTTGTGCCATACGTCTGTTCCACTCGAGTACGGACATCGTCAAAATCGAAAGCGTCGGGAACCTTGTTCACCAACATTAACATATTCGGCACATCCAGTTTTTTCGCAACATCCACGGTGACGGCGGTGCCCTGATAATCCTGTGAATCAGGACGCAGGATGATGACCAGCGCGTTGGAAATGGCGATGGACAGCAGGGTTTCCTCGTTCAGACCCGGATGAGTGTCGATCAGGAGGTAATCAAGTTTGAGCTTTTCCACCACATCACGAAAGCCGTCATTGAGCAAGCCCACGTCATAGCCTTCACGCAGGATGCGGGCGATCTCGCCCGGCTTGATGCTGGATGGGATAAGGAAGATCTGCCCCTTGATCTCGCCGCCGACGTGACCCGTCACGTCGTGGGCGGCTTCTTCAATTACGCACTTGCCCCACAAGTAATCGTTCAACGAGTGAACCATCTCGGATTCATCGAGATTGAACAACACATGGATGCCGGGAGATGCGATATCGGTGTCCACAACACCTACGCGGGCGCCGTCCATTGCCAAAAGCGCGGAAATATTGGCTGTCGTGTTCGATTTTCCGGTCCCGCCGCGGAAGGAGTGAATTGAAATGATTTTGGACATGCTCTCGCTCCAATTTTATGTTAGTCTTATGGCTGAAAACTTTCATGGATTATAGCCCAACCTACCCGAAAGTCCAATCCCCTACATTTCCTGTCACGTTTATGTTATAGTGGCACTTCTCAAGACCCAAAACAACCCATTTTCACCGTTCCCAACGACCAAATATATGGAAAACAACCCTCTCCAGGATGCCAGCGACGAGCTTCTGATCCAGCAGTTCAAGGAAGGACAGACCGATGCCTTCGACATGTTGTACTATCGCCATCTGCCCAGCGTGTACAAGCGGGTCAGGTATGTGATCCCCGAAAACGACGTGGAGGATGTGGCGCAGGAAGTCTTCATCGCCGCTCTGAAATCGCTTTCCACGTTTCGCGGCGACTCCAAGTTTAGCACCTGGCTTCGCACCTTAACCAACCACAAAGTGGCTGAATTCTACCGAAAACGCACCCGCAAGCAGGAGCCGCTTCTCGCCCCGCTTTCGGATGCCGCCAGCCACACCACGGGCAGTTCCTCCAAAATGCTGGAAGAACGCATCTACATCCAGCGCGCGCTGCAAAAACTGCCTGAGAATTACAGGGAGGTTATCCTGCTCCGTTTTGCAGAAGACCTTCAGTTCAATGAGATCGCCGAACTTACAGATCAAAATCTCGAAGCTGCCAAATCCCTTTTCCGCCGAGCCATTGCCGCACTTCGCACTCATCTGGATAACTAATATGAGTCAAACAAACGAAACCACCGATCATAAACGTGACGACCAGTTGGCGGATTTTACCGATCAAGTGCTGGAAGGGACGATGAAAACCGCCTCCAGCCTCGACCAGGAACTGCTCAGCCTCGAGGAAACTGTCCTCCGCCTGAACCGTTCCTTCCCCCCTGCACCCTTGGACGACGCATCCAAAAAACAGATGCTTGTCCGCCTCAAGGCTCGCGTCAAGCGCGAAGAAAAGATGGAAAAGCCGTCTTTTTGGAAACGATGGTTTGACATTCAATCCAATCCACAGGTCGGCATGATCCTTGCCGCAGTCGCGGTCCTGGTTCTGATGGTCATCAGCATCCCCGCGCTGACCTCCACCGATGGTTCCCTAAGCGGGACGGCGGTCAACCCTTCTGGCGGTAATGTTGGTCTAATCGCCGCCGGGTTGATCGGCGTCCTTTTGCTTGTCTATTGGTTCACGCGAAAAAAATAACCCATTATGGAGTAAGAAGCGGTGACAGATTTCTGTCGCCGCTTTTTTCCTTGCAGGGCATGTATAGATACGGTATGATTTCGCCATGATGCTCGTGATCGCGATCGCCATCGCTTTAGTAATTCCCTTCGTTTTTTTGCTTTTTTTACGCAAGTTCGACTTGCATAAAACTGCAAAGTTCCATCACAACATAGTTACGCTTGGTTGCGGTGTTGCAGCTTACTTACTCGTTGCGCAGATCAATCCTGCCATGGTCAATGCCGGCTGGGTGACGTGGGATCAGGTGATCTGGTTCACGGCTCCGGTCATCGAAGAGATATTGAAGTCATTGATCCTGCTTTATCTGGTCAGTCGTGCCAATTTCAATTACGTCGTGGATGGAGCGTTGTACGGCTTTGGGGCGGGAATCGGTTTTGCCATTATTGAAAATGTCGAATATGTAAATGCGAATATTGAAATTGCCTTGATCGTTGCGCTGTTGCGCGTCTTTTCCACCAACTTGATGCATGCTGCCGGGAGCGGATTGATCGGCACGGCGCTGGCTTATTATCGCGGTGAAACAGTAAAACAGCGCGGCATTTGGGTTGTGATCGGCGGATATGCAGTCGCGATCATTTTCCATGCCGTATTCAACACGATGGTCTATGCAGGGACGTTCCTCTTGTTGTTTGTGTTTGCCATCGGGTATGGCGTGTTGGGCGCGGTGTTGATCTGGTACGTCATCCGGCGCGGAATGGGCGCGCAGAAGC
>CAYPHR010000187.1:0-6225 GCA_964410375.1 uncultured Anaerolinea sp.
GCGGGAATCTTCGGGGCGTTTACTATCAGCAAACGCATTTTTTACATTCAAGCCATCCCCGCTATTTTGGCGTTGGTGATTTTGTTGGTGTCTTAAAAATGTAGGGGCGGGGTGACCCCGCCCCTACGAATTTCATCTCACAATATTTACGAAATCGGCAAACAAACCATAAGCAGTTTCCACGGGTCCGCCCGTCATACCGGGCTTTTCGGACAAGACAATCGAATAATCCAAAATCACATCTGTCCTAAACGTGACACCTGTGCTGGAATTCATCATCCCATACAGCGGTGACGCCGCATCCACCAATTGTGGCGAGACGCTGGCTCGCACGTTCCCATCTACTTTTTCAGCGGAACACACCAACTTATAGCGCTTGCCTTCCGCCTTGGCTTCGGTAATCATCTCGGATGTAATTCCGCGAATGCCGGTAGGGTTCACCTGTTGCGGGGTCAGCGGCGTATCCCACAGCACCGTCACCAGCGCCGCCACCTTGATCGCCGCATCCCAACCGTCCACGTCGTTGGTGGGGTCGGTTTCGGCGAGACCGATCTTCTGCGCATACTTCAACGCCTCATCGTAAGATTCTCCACTTTCCATTCTGGATAGGATGACGTTGGTTGTGGCGTTGAAGATGCCCTTGAAGGATGTCAACTCTGCCAAAGGAAACGCATCTCTCATGACCGAGAAAACGGGTGCGCCTCCCAGAACCGTGGACTCAAACCTGAACATTTTCCCCTTCTCTGCCGCTAACGCGGTCAACTCGCGATAGCCATGCACCACGGGACCTTTGTTTGCCGTAATGGCGTGCATCCCCAACTCCAGCGCCGTGCGGATGTGGTCGAGCGCAGGCTGACCGGTCTGCGTGTTGACGGGGGAGTTTTCGAACATGACGTTGGCTTGGGAATGGTTGATGACATCCAGCGAGTTCTTTACTTCCAAAGAAGAAAGAGGAAAGATATCTTTTCCACTTTCCACGAGTTCGAGCGCTTTTTCAATGTCTAAGCCATTCGGGTTAACGGCATGTCCGTGCCTGCCAGTGGAAATGCCGGTGAACGAAAAGGTGACATCATATTTGGATTTGAGCAGATCCTGTTTGCGGATCAATAATCGCGCCAGTGCGCGGGCGACGTTGCCAAATCCGATGAGGGCGAGGTTGTAGTGCATGAGTTAGTTCTCCTGTGTCAAATATCAGGTGTCAGGCGGATGCCAAACATGGCACTATATTGGCGGATACGGATATGCCCTGCGTCCCTGCAATGGGCGGGGGAAGAGTTTAGTCGTTTTCAATTCTTCGGCGCGGAGCAACAGGGCGCGGATCTCCCCCGGGCTGAGATAATGCTCAAAGAGGGCAGACCAATTGTCGGTTTGGGAAAGAGGCGCGAGCAATTCATCTGGAATTGGCTGACCGGCGAAGTCCCATAACACGGTGCGGAGTTTCGGCTCTTCGTGAAAGCAGATCCCATGGTCGATGGCATAGAGATGACTCGTTTCGTCCTCAAAGAAAACATGACTGCCTTTGCGGTCGGCGTTGTTGGCGAGGACATCAAAGAGGACGACAGGGCGTAGTTTTTGTTTATCTTCGGGCGTGAAGTTGAAGTAGTGATATTCGATATCGTAGTTGATGTAATGTTGCAGCGAGCCGGGACCGTAAGGACCATCTTCACGATAGACGGTGAAAGGGACAATATGAAAACCGAGCGCTTCACTCAGCACATACGCAGCGACTTCGCGCAGGGCGAGGGTGTTGTCGGGGAAGTCCCAGAGCGGCTGTTCGCCTTTGCTGGGTTTGTACACAGCTTTAATGATCTTGCCATCGTGATGAACATCGACGAGGAAAGTGTAGTTCGAGCCGAGCATGAATTGCCCCTTGAGTTCATACTCGCCGTTTCGAATGATGTTTTGAATCTCTGCGGGAGAATGGTTTACCATGTTTCGTCGAGCTTGTCGGCATAGAACTGGATGGCGTTCTTGTATTTGATCACGCCGTCGTCGTTCGAGGTTTCCGCCAGACTGTTGAGGAGCAGTTCCATGGCTTTTGCAGACTCGCCCAGGTTGTAATACGTCATGGCAAGGAATGTTCGAAATTCATGCCGCTCGGGGAAAAGTTGAATGGCGTGCTGAAAGGTATCATGGGCTTTTTGGTATTCCCCGATGCAACGATAGGTGCTGCCCATGCCAAGCAAAGCGCCTTGCAGGTCTTCGCCGCTCAAGCCGGTTTGAACGGCGTTTTCGTAAAAGGGAATCGCTTCGCGTTCCAGCCCGAGCAGGTCATGCACCCAGGCGCATTGCAAGTTGACCCGGGTATCTTCAGGAAATTCGGCATGCAACGCAAGCAAAATTTCGCGTGCTTCTTCCACCTTTTTTTCTTTTCGCAATTGAATGGCGAGAGCTAGTTTTTCTTCCAGCGTGTTCATGAAGGGGTTTCCGCGAAAATAAAGTTCAATGTAGATGTCCGTTCTTTTTGGGGCAGAAGTGTCCTTCCAGTTCCATCGGCTGACCGCATTGCGGACATACGGGGCGTCCGCGCGAGGAGACTTCCTGTCCCCAACGGGCGAGCATCCGCACTTGCGTGCGTGTCGCCCAAAACCGAACCTGTGCGGCGGATTCCGGCTCTTCATCCTCCGTTAGCAGTTCCTTGGTAAAAATGACTACACGGTCGCGGTCTTTGTCATATCCCAAGCCGATCTCGCCTGCGCGGTAGAGTGGGTCAACGGGCGGGTTGATGCGCATCGCATCCTCCACATAGTCGCCGGAGGCTTCTTCCAATTCAGGATTTTGCTGGCTGACCTGCGCAAGGAATTGTTCAATGCCGATGGCAAGCGAAAGCAATTGCGCTTTTTCAATGATAATGGTGATGGTGCGCGTGTCCTGGTAGGCTTGCAAATAAAAGACGCGCTGACCGGGCTTGCCGATGGCGTCCGCGGTAATGTGATCACAGGGGTCAACGTCAATTTCGAAGCGTGCCATAAGTTACCTTTTTGGTGAGTATACCAGTAAAGTATAATGCAAACATCTTTGCCAAAGGAGATGCCATGTACGACAAAGCCATGCTCGACGAACTGAAAAAATCGCTTTCCAAATGGGAGGAAACCTCCCTCAAAAAAGCATTGAATCAACTGCCCGAACGCGCCGACGAATTTATCACTACATCCTCCGAACCGATCAACCGTCTCTATACGCCGCTCGATCTGGCGGATATGGACTACAACGCCTCCATCGGACTTCCGGGCGAATACCCCTACACAAGAGGGGTCCACCCGACGCTTCACCGCTCCAAACTGTGGACGATGCGCATGTTCGCAGGCTTCGGCACCGCGGAGGAGACGAATGCCCGCTTCAAATACTTGCTCGAGCAGGGTCAGACCGGCTTGAGCATTGCTTTCGACCTGGCGACGCTGATGGGCTACGACACCGACCAACCCGAAGCGCTGGGTGAGTTCGGCAAATGCGGCGTGGCGATTTCTTCGCTGAAAGATATGGAGATCCTGCTGGACGGGATTCCGCTGGATAAAGTCTCCTCCAGCATGACCATCAACTCGCCAGCCGCGATCATCTGGGCGATGTACATCGCCGCCGCAGAAAAGCAGGGCGTGCGCCCCGATCAGTTGCGCGGAACGACGCAGAACGACATTCTCAAGGAATTCATCGCGCAGAAGGAATACATCTTCCCGCCCGAACCTTCAATGAGACTTGTCGTGGATACGATGGAGTTCGGCGCGCAGAAAGTGCCGCAATGGAATACGATCTCCATTTCGGGGTATCACATTCGCGAGGCGGGTTCCACTGCCGCGCAGGAACTGGCGTTCACACTGGCGGACGGCTTGGAATATGTCCGCTGGGGAATTGAGCGCGGCATGGATGTGGACGAATTTGCGCCGCGTCTATCCTTCTTCTTCAATGCGCATAATGATTTCTTTGAGGAGATTGCCAAGTACCGCGCCGCCCGCCGCATTTGGGCGCGTGAAATGCGCGAGACCTTCAAGGCGAAGAATCCGCGTTCATGGTTGATGCGCTTCCACACACAGACGGCTGGAGTCTCGCTCACGGCGCAACAGCCGGAGATCAACGTTGTCCGCGTGGCGATACAGGCGCTTGCCGCCGTTCTCGGCGGGACGCAATCCCTGCACACGAATTCATTGGACGAGGCGCTTGCCCTGCCATCCGAGGAAGCAGTGACCATCGCCCTGCGGACCCAGCAGATCATTGCGGAGGAATCGGGCGTGACGAACACCGTGGATCCGCTTGGGGGGAGTTACTTCGTCGAAGCGCAAACAAACCGAATGGAGAAAGATGCGTACGCGTATTTCCAGCGGATCGAAGACTTGGGAGGCGTCATCCCTGCCATCGAAAAAGGCTTCATGCAGAGTGAGATTTCCGATGCGGCGTATCGTTATCAGCGTGAGATCGATACGAACATCCGCAGGATCGTGGGCGTGAATGCGTATCAGGAAAACAAGCCGTTGAGCATCCCCATTTTGAAAATGGACCCGAATGGATATGACCGCCAGGTGGCGCGTTTGAACGAGATACGCAAGACGCGTGACAGCGGGCGTGTGGGACAAACATTGGATAGATTGCGGATCGCGTGCGAAGGAACTGAGAACACGATGCCGTACATCATGGAATGTGTCCACGCGTATTGCACGCTTGGTGAAATTGTGGGTGTAATGACGAAGGTCTTTGGGAAGTATGAAGAACCGACGATGATCTAAGTATCAGATTCGAAGTTCAGAGACGTGGAGACGGGATTTGAATCCGTCTCCACGTTTTTGTTTCTGCGGATCTCCAACAGCCTGCGGATGCGTGTGTATTTTTCGCGCGTCAGCGGATAGGACCAGGCGAGGATGACCGTTCCAAGCAGAATGGTAACGCCGATGAAGGAAACCAGCAGGCGGATCGAGAACAGAGCCGAATCAGATTGCGTGAATTGGACTGCGTCGGCGGGTGGGGATTGATAACCCGACCAGCCGAGCACTTGCAATGTGATGAAGATGACCAGTGCCCCGGTCAACTTGCGGATGAGGGTGCGGATGCCGTAGTAGATGCCCTCCTGCCTGCGCCCCGTGCGGAGTTCGTCCCATTCGATCACATCGGGGAGGATGGAGTCAGGCAGGACGTACGCGGCGGAAACGCCAACTCCTGCCATTGCGGCGATGAGCAAAAGGTATTCCACATCTCCCTGCGGGATCGTGAAAATCAATGTCTGCACGATGATCCATGCTGACATGCCGACGATGTACGCCCTGATCTTGTTATACCGCCTCGCAAACCACAGCCAGAACGGCACGAACAGGATACAGACCGACATCAGCACGCCGAAGAACGCGGATTCGAGCGCAAGGTCAATGCCGAAGAGATTGATCTTCGCCAGCAGGTCTCCCTGCGCCACCCAGTATAAGAGGAAGAACGGAAATGTGATGGCGACCATGTCCACTGCCGACCAATTGAACATGTAGATTCCCGCCGCATATCGGAACGGGACATTTTGCCACGCCATCTTCAGCGACTCGCGGAAAGGAAGCGGTTCCTCCTCGCGCGAGGAATATCGCTCGCGCACGAACAGACCGATCAGGAAGAGCGGCAGCGATCCGACCGCGCCGAAGATGGCTCCCGCGGTCATGAATCCCTGTTGCTGGGTTCCTCCGCCGGCAAGGACGCCATCCACGATCATGGGCGCGGTGACAACCACGGTGATCGCGGCGACCAATTGGAAGACCGTGCGGAAGCTCGAAAGCGAGGTGCGTTCGTCGTAATCGCGCGTCAATTCGGGAGTCAAGGAAAGGAAAGGCATGACGACCAGCGTGGTCAGCGTGTCCGAGAGCATGAAGGCAAGCGTCACGTAGACCAGCAAGCCGATCTGGCTCTCCCAGTTCGGCGCAGACCATAGGATGACGAAACTCAACCCAAAAGGAAAGGCGAACCACAACAGGAATGGACGCCTGCGCCCGTATTTTGTTTTAATGCGGTCACTCAAGAGCCCGATGAGAGGGTCGTTGATGGCGTCCCAGATGATTCCAACCAGCGCGCCGATGGACGCAAGCCGCGGCTCGATGCCGACCACGTCCGTGAGGTAGATGGCATAGAAGATCGAGCGCATCATACCAATGCTGGCAGGACCCAGGTCGCCGGAGCCGTATAACAATTTCAACCAGAAAGGGAGCGACGATTTTTTCAAAGTCAATTCCTAAAAGTTCGCGCAAGTGTAGCATGAATTGGAGAAAA
>CAYPHR010000188.1:0-6187 GCA_964410375.1 uncultured Anaerolinea sp.
AATTTCCCCAAAGATATTCGCAATTGAGAAGTAATTCCATCCCCCGTCATCCTGCTTTTAGGATGAAAAAAGAGCGATGCTAAATCGCTCTTTTTCTAAAAGAACTAATTCGTTTTCTGCCTATTCGCTACAGACGCAAGCGCCACAGCGCCGAACTCTTCATACTCGCCCACGCGCTCCCAACCGGACGGGGTGAACGATTCCAGTTTACGGAGAGTCTCGGCGCCATGCAAAAGAGGACCTGCCCTTCCTTCTGAAAGTGACCGCGCGCGATCTGGATCATCTGCCAGCGTCTGTTCGATATGCCCGATCATCGCGTGGAATACGCCATGTTCGCCGAGAAACGCGTCGGTGATAAGCGCCTCTACTCCTGCGCCTTAATTCATGCGCGAGCGATTCCAAATCACCACTTGATGTTCGCGCCACAAATACGAGATGGGATACACCAATACATGCACAAGCCGCGTAAACGGCAGGAGCAGGATGATCGTGAAACCGTTGATAAAATGGAATTTGACCCAAAACGGCAGGGCGGCGACCGACGCGGTATTGGGTTGAAACTTGAGAAGCGAGATCAGCCACGGCACAGCGGTATGCAGGTACCAATCCGAGCCCCAGCGATAGTAATACGCCACCCAAAAACCAAGCCCCACTTGAAGCAAAAGAACAGCCAACAGAAGCCAGTCCAACTCAGACGTAACCGCGTGAGCGCGGGCATCTGCCATGCGGCGATAGAGCAGCAGGACCAGCCCGATTGTCGCCATCAACGCCAGCGAAAGCCCGATCACCTCCAGAATGTACAGGCGCGTCTGGTTCGCCGTAAACAACCCCCACACGCCGGGGAACATCAGCGCCGTGATGTGTCCCAGCAACACGATGATCACGCCGTAATGCCACGGCACCGAGCCAAAGAACAGTTTGCGATTTTCGAGGAACTGCGACGACTGACTCGAAACCGAATAGGGATCGAACCAAAACCGATAGACCGTCACGGCGATCGCAATGGCGACCGCCGCGTAAGGAAAGCCGATGAACAGGGCATTATCAAACATGGGTTGCTCCTTTTGCGGGGGTTTTCCAGCCGCGCTTCGTTAAGCGGAGGATTCCAACACGTTCAACACTTGAAACTGATTCTGTAGGATAAGGCGCAGCGCCTCCAACACGCCGTGAAAAGGAGTGCGCTTGCTCGACTCCGCCTCCTCTTTGGGCGCTTCGGCGTCTTCGTCCTGGTCGAAGCCCTCCGATTTGGCGCGGCCCGTCATCCTGTCTAACACCGGAAGGAACGCGTCGCGGGCGATCTCCTCCGCCTGCGTGTTGTCTTTCGTCATGGCAAGGAAGTGCAAGATCACAGCGAGATGATCGGGCAATTCAGTATCCGAGAAGGTAAAGCCAGCCGCGTGGTAGCGTTGTTTGAGTTCCACCAAAAACGCGCTGCGTTTGTACGTCTCGCCGAAGAGGTGATAGCCCACATACGGATGACAAGCCGCGTCGAGATCGAACGTGCCGGTATACACTTCTTCGAGTCGGCCGGGCGAAAGAGACTCGGCGTACCCATGAAAGTCCTTCAATAGCGCGGTGGCTTCGGGGTTTTCATCCGCGAGCAAGCCCTGCGCTGTGAGCGCGGCTTGCAGCGTGCCGCCCGCGGGATATTCCAACATGCGCGCAAAGCATTGATATAGGTTTTGCATCTCGGTTTCTGTGTACATGAACAAGTCTCCCAATCTTTTTAACCACCAAGGACACGAAGCGCACTAAGGGGAAGAAAAAAAGATTTCCTTTGTGTACCTTTGTGACCTTCGTGTTTAATGGTTTTACATTTCATTAGAACTTCCTCTTGGCGATCTTGTTGCGGACGCCGAAGCCCGCTTCCTGCTTGCGGGTGAGCGGTTTCTCCCACGCCTCCACCGCGGATTCGCGCCCCAGCGGCGGGACAACGAAACGCTCCTCGTAGGTCGGCAGGGAGGTCAGGCGGAAGATGGCTTCCACTTCCTCGGCGTTCGTCTTTCCTGAGGCAAGCGCGGCATCCACTTCGGCTTGCTGGTAGTCTTTTACTTTTTGCGCGCGCTTGAAGATGCGCACGGCGATCAACTTGCGATAGACCTCTTCCACCACTTGGACGTTGCCCGCCGAGAACATGCTCGCCATATATTTGATCGGCATGCGAGCCTTCTCGAGCGAACTGAGCATGGCGGGGAGGTTTTCCTTGTCCAAGCCTTCCACATCGTAGTTGCCATCTTTCGTTTTCGCCAGTACGGGTAGCATCGGCGGGACATAGAACAACATGGGCAATGTGCGGAAGTCGGGGTGAAGTGGAAGCGCGATCTGCCACTTCTTCACGAACTTATACACGGGCGAATTCTGCGCGGCGGCGATCATCGCGTCGGAGATCTTGTTCTTCTGCGCGGCGGCGATGACTTCGGGGTCGAACGGGTCCATGATCATGGCTCGCTGGGCGGCGACCAGGTCCGCGTCCGCGACAGAAGCGCCTTTCTCGATCTGGTCCGCGTCGTAAAGCAGAACTCCCAAATAGCGGATGCGTCCCACACAGGAGTGGAAGCAGGCGGGGGGTTGTCCCGATTCGAGGCGCGGGAAGCACAGGATGCACTTTTCCGATTTGCCCGAAGACCAGTTGAAATAGGTCTTCTTATACGGGCATCCTGAAATGCACATGCGCCAGGCGCGGCACTTCTCTTGCGAGAGTAGCACGATGCCGTCTTCGCCGCGTTTGTAGATGGCGCCTGCGGGGCACGCCGCCACACAACCGGGGTTGAGACAGTGATTGCAGATGCGCGGCAGGTAAAAGAAGACGACGCGTTCAACCTCGTTGAGTTGCTCGCGCTCGTCTTCGGTCAGTTCGTCGAGATTGACGTCGTTGCGGGCATAGAGGGGCGAGCCGCCAAGGTCGTCGTCCCAGTTGGGTCCCGCTTCGATGTTGTCCATGGGTTTGCCCGTGACCATCGAAACGGCGCGAGCCGTGGGCTGATCGTCGCCTTCGGGCGCGTTGAAAAGATTCTCGTAGTCGTACGTCCACGGCTCGTAGTAGTCGTCGATCGTGGGCAGATAGGGATTGTGAAAAATGTTCGTCAACCCGCCGCGGCGGCTGTGCAATTTCAATTCGATCCTCCCATTCTTCTTTTCCCAGCCGCCTTTGTATTTCTCCTGATCTTCCCACAATGTCGGATAGCCCGTGCCGGGCTTGGTCTCGACGTTATTCCACCACATGTACTCGGTGCCTTTGCGATCGGTCCAGATGTTTTTACACGCCACACTACACGTGTGACAGCCGATGCATTTATCGAGGTGGAAGACCATTGAAACGTGCGCGCGTATGTCCATGTGTTTGCTCCTTTGAGTAGTACCGCAAGGTTCGCCTTGCGTATTTCGCAAAGTGAACTTTGCGGTACTGTTTCCTTACCACTCCAACTTTTCCATCTTCCGCACCACGCAATAGGTGTCGCGCGTGAACACGCCGATGGGTCCCCAGTAGTTGAACGAGTATGTGAACTGGGCGTAGCCGCCAGCCAACTGTACCGGGTTGATGCGGGTGCGCGTCAGGCTGTTGTGACCGCCCGCGCGTTTTCCGTTGCGGATCTGCGACTTGGGGATGAAGACCGTGCGCTCGACCGCGTGATAGTAGAGGCACGTCCCAGGCTGGACGCGCGCGCTAACCGCGGCGCGCGTCACCACCACGCCGTTGTCGTTGTGGACTTCGACCCAATCGTTATCTTGAATGCCCACGCTTTCGGCTTCCTTGTCGTTGAGCCAAACGGGATCCATGCCGCGCGAGAGAGTCAACATGCGATGGTTGTCCTTGTACGTCGAGTGGATGTTCCACTTGCCGTGCGGCGTGATGTAGTTGAGGATCAGGCTCTTGTCGTCCACCGTGCTTTTCACGATATCACCGATCTTTTTCCAATCGCCGGGTTTTGCAACGAGCTTGGGTTTGAAGGTCGGCAGGTTTTCGCCGAAGTCCATGTAATACGGATGGTCAATGTAGAAATGCTGACGTCCCGTCAATGTGCGCCAGGGGACGCGCCGCTCGATGCTCATGCACCATGCCGAATAGGCGCGCCCGTCGTTAACCATGCCGCTCCAGCACGGGCTGATGAGCGTGCGCCTCACTTGCCGCGTCAGGTCGAAGAAGGTCATCCGCACATCGCGGACGCCCTCGGCGAGATCTGCCAGCGGCAACCCGACGCGTTCTTCCTCGTGCTTGAACGCCGTATATGCGACTTCGCCGTTCGATTCGGGCGCGAGATAAAGAATGACATTCGCGGCGTCGAGCGCGTCTTCCAGCGACGGATATTTGTTCCCGCCCCATTCCACGCAGCGCATGTGACGCGGGTCCGGCGAGCCGCCGACGGGATTCTTCAACAACTCATCGTAAAACTCCGCCACAGGAATTTGCACACCGTTGCCGCTGATGCCGTCCCTGCGGAGGTTGGGTCCAAGCGAGATGAACTTGTTGTAGAGGTTGGCGTAATCGCGTTCGACTACGTTGAAATGCGGCATGGTCTTGCCGGGGATGGGGTCGCATTCGCCCGCGCGCCAATCTTTCACGTCGGGTTGCGAAAGTTCGTCGGGCGTGTCGTGTTTGAGCGGGGTCATCACCAGGTCTTTGACGGGCTCGGGGAAAACATCCGCCGAAAGTTCGCTGATCTTCTTCGAGAAGGCTTTGAAGATCTCCCAATCGGTCTTCGATTCCCACACGGGCGGAACAGCCTGCCCCAGCGGGTGAACGAAGGAATGCAAGTCGGTGGAGTTGAGATCGTTCTTTTCGTACCAGAACGCGGCGGGCAGGACGATGTCCGAATACAGCGCGGAGGAATCCATGCGGAAGTTGAGGTCCACGATCAAATCCATTTTGCCGCGCGGCGCGGGTTCGGTGAACTTGACGGTCTTCACTTTATCCCTCGCGTGTTCCTCCGCGATGATGTTATCGTGCGTGCCGAGATAGTGGCGCAGGAAGAACTCGTGTCCCTTCGCGCTGGCTTGAATGGCGTTGCCGCGCCAGATGATCCACACGCGGGGCCAGTTCTCCTTCGCGTCGGGATCGTCCACCGAGAGTTCGAGTTTGCCGTCGCTGATTTGCTTCGCCGCCCATTTGGAAACCTCATCCGCAGATTTCGCGCCGGCGGCTTCGGCTCTCTTCATCACATCGAAGTTATTTTCTTTGAACTGCGGGAAGTACGGCATCCAGCCCATGCGTACCGCCATCGCTTCCAAGTCCATCGCGTGACCCTTCGCCCATTTCGTTTCAGGCGGGACGTGGGCGTACTCGGTGAAGTCGCCTTCGTATCGCCACTGATCGCTGTTCACGTAATGCCAGGTGGGAGATTGCTGTTGGCGCGGCGGCTTCTGCCAGTCGAGCGCGAACGCGAGACTCGTCCACGGCGCGACCAGCGTCAGTTTTTCCTGTCCCACGTAATGGTTCATCCCGCCGCCGTTGACTCCGCAACAACCGCACAGGATCAACGCGTAGATCGGCGCGCGATAGACAAGATTGTTGTTGTACCAGTGATTGATACTCGCGCCGACGATGATCATGGATTTGCCGTTCGTCGCTTCGGCGTTGTTGGCAAACTCGCGCGCCAGGCGGATGATCGTGTCGCGCCCGATGTTCGTATACGCTTCCTGCCAGGCGGGCGTGTACGCGCCGATCTCATCGTAACTCGTCGGATACTCGCCGGGCAGTCCGCGCCCCACGCCAAATTGAGAGATGACCAGATCGAACACGGTCGTGACCAATTTCTTCCCATCGTTGGTCTCGATGTATTTAGCGGGCACGCCGCGTAACGCGGTCTTCTGTTCCGCGAATTCATAGAACTGGACATTTACGGTTTCATCCTGCGAGCCCAAAAACGAAAGCGTCGGCTCGATGGGCGCGTCATCCAGTCCGTCTTCCATCTTGATATTCCACTTGCCCTTTTCCTTGCTCCAGCGGTCGCCTACGGCGCCCTTCGGCATGCGCGGCGCGTTCGCCTTCGCATCGTGCACAAGGAACTTCCACTCGCCGTTCTCCACATCCTTATATCGTTTGACCGTATTCGCGCGGATGTAACGTCCCGCCTTGTAGCTGTCGCCGTCTTTTTCCAACTCGATCAAGAACGGCATGTCCGTATTCTCTTTGAGATAGTTGACAAAATACGGGACTTGCTTATCCACATAGAACTCTTTCAAGATGACG
>CAYPHR010000189.1:0-6173 GCA_964410375.1 uncultured Anaerolinea sp.
GGTTAAATCAAAAACCATGAACGGATTTTGGCGTTGAAAGATCGAAATCTCCTGAAGACATGTCAGGTTTTAAGATTGGAATAATATGAACTGGCATACCCTCGAAACGAAACTTGTGTTGGATGAACTGGATTCAACAAGTACAGGGCTTACTCTGCAACAGGCGGGCGAGCGCGCCGAAAAATACGGCGCAAACGAACTCATCGAACGCGGCGGGCGCACCCCGCTGCAAATTTTATGGGAGCAACTCACCGCCACGATGGTGCTGATCCTGATCGGCGCGGCGGTTGTGGCGGGCTTCCTTGGCGACACGAAAAATACCATCGCCATCCTTGCCATTGTCGTTTTATATGCCTTGCTTGGCTTCGTGCAGGAATACCGTGCCGAACAGGCGATTGCCGCGCTCAAGAAAATGTCGGTGCCGAATGTGCGCGTATTTCGCGATGGAAAGTTGACTGAGCTTTCCGCGCGCGACATCGTCCCCGGTGATATCCTCCAATTGGAAACAGGCAACGTCATTCCCGCCGACCTGCGCCTGCTGGAAGCAGTCAATTTGCGGATCCAGGAAGCCGCGCTCACGGGTGAATCCGAGCCTATCGGCAAGCATACCGCCGCGCTCTCCAACGAGGCGCTCCCGCTCGGCGACCGCCGCAACATGGCATTCATGGGAACCGTCATTACACAAGGGCGCGGACTGGGCATCGTCGTCGCCACGGGGATGCAAACCGAACTTGGCAAAATCGCCGATCTCATTCAACAAGTCAAGCAGGAACAAACACCGCTTCAGCGCAGGCTGGATGGGCTTGGCAAAACTCTCGCCATCATTGGCATGGTCATCGCCGCCTTTATCTTTGGGCTGGGCATCTGGCAGGGCAACGAGGTCCGCGATATGCTGTTAACAGCGGTCAGCGTGGCGGTTGCCATCGTGCCCGAAGGTCTGCCCGCCGTCGTCACCATTACTCTTGCACTCGGCGCGCAGCGCATGTTGAAACGCGAAGCACTCATCCGCAAACTGCCTGCCGTCGAAACGCTCGGCTCGGTCACAGTCATCTGCTCGGATAAAACAGGCACACTGACCGAAAACAGGATGACCGTCGTCGTGCTGGATGTGGCGGAACACGCGCTTGACCTGACCGAGCAAGTGGAACGCGATGGAACGCTTCGCGCCACCCGCGGGCTTGGCGCGCCGACCCAGTCATCGCTTTCGCTGGCAGCCATCGGCGGCGCGCTGTGCAATGACGCGGAGCTGATCGACATGGGCGATGAACGCTTCCGCACGCTGGGCGACCCGACCGAAGGCGCATTGGTCGTTTCCGCCGCCAAGATGGGATATTGGAAATCCACCCTTGATTCGTCCTTCCCACGCGCGGCGGAACTGCCTTTTGACTCAGAACGTAAACGCATGACCACCGTCCATCATTTGGCGCAGTACGATCCCAAGGTCCTTTCAGGCTTGGAGATCGGCGACAAGCGTTATATTGCCTTCACCAAAGGCGGCGTGGACGGTCTGCTCGATATTACGAGCCATGTCTGGGTGGAGGGAAGGTCCGAGAAACTGGATGCAGGCTGGAGGTCCAGAATTGAAGCGGCGAACGAGCGTCTCGCCAAAAAGGGGATGCGCGTTCTGGGCGTCGGATTCCGTTTGTTGAACACCATCCCGGAGATCATCGAAACGGACCTCGAGCAGAATATTACGATGGTGGGACTGTTCGGCATGATCGATCCGCCGCGCCCGGAGGTTCGGGATGCGGTGGCGACCTGCCGCGCGGCAGGCATTCGCCCGGTGATGATCACCGGTGACCATCCGTTGACGGCAATTGAGATCGCGCGGCAATTGGGCATCACTGAAAACGGACGCGCATTGGCCGGGGTTGAAATTGAAAAGTTGTCATTCGATGAATTGAAGAATGTCGTCAACGAGGTCAGCGTGTTTGCGCGGGTTGCACCGGAACACAAGTTGAAGATCGTGCAGGCATTGCGCGAGCAGGGACATATCGTGGCAATGACCGGCGATGGCGTGAATGATGCGCCCGCCCTGCGCAAGGCGGATATCGGCGTGGCGATGGGCATCACCGGCACAGACGTTTCGAAGGAGGCGTCGGACATGGTACTGCTCAACGATAATTTTGCAACCATCGTGGCGGCAGTGCAGGAAGGGCGGACGATCTACGACAACATCCGCAAGTTCGTACGTTTCAGCGTGGCGGGGAATATTGGCAAGGTATTGGTGATGCTGCTTTCGCCGTTCCTGGGGAGTCCGCTGCCGCTGTTGCCGCTGCAATTGCTGTGGCTTAATCTTTTGACCGATGGTCTGCTCGGCTTGGGCATGGGCGTGGAAAACCCCGAAGCGGATACGATGAAGCGCAAGCCGTACTCCCCCACCGAAGGCGTATTCTCGCGCGGCGCAGGTGCACATACCATCTGGGTCGGTGTGTTGATCGGCGCGCTCGCGCTCTCGCTTGGCGCGTGGTATTTTTTCACAGACCGCCCCGAATGGCAGACGATGATCTTCACCTCGCTGGCGTTCATGCAGGTCTTTCAGGCATTGGCTTCGCGTTCGGAGAAGGAATCGCTGTTCCAGATCGGTTTTTGGAGCAATCCCGCGCTGGCAGTGTTGGCACTGTTGGTTGTGGCGCTGCAAATGATCGTGATCTACGTCCCTGCCTTCGCCGCCTTCTTTGAAGTGACGCCGCTCCGCCTCATTGACCTTGGCATCTCCGCCGCGGCAGGATTGGTGGTGTTTGCCGTAATGGAAGTCAGCGAAATGTTCAAAAAAGCGGAATGACCTTAAAGATAAAGGCAAATGTCCTGCTCAAATGAGCAGGACATTTTTTATCCAACGATAATCCCTCGCCACAACTGATACAGCCCAAACCCGAACAACGCAATGGACGAAACGCCAAGCAACGTCCTGTTGACCTTTGGACCAAGTTTCGAGGCGGTTCCAAAGACAATGATGATCGCCGCCAGTGTTCCGATCATGGCGATATAAAACCCCGCCAAAAAACCGATCCCATTGACGGGTGATTCACGCCAGCCCGCCACCAAAATGGGACCTGTGACCAGCGTCCAAAAAATGTACGCACCGGGCGCGAGCGCATTGACCATTGCCGCCCTTGGAAGACCGGAGATCTTCGATTCGAGCTGCGGCGCGTTGACATCGAAGTCACGCCATGACTTGAACGCTCCATACGCCAGATATAGTATGAATGTTCCGCCGCCGATGTAGAGAAAGCGCTGAAACCAATCCGGGATCTGGCTCAGGATGGAAACGCACAACAAAATGATGGGACCGTCACTGACCAGCGGCGCGAGCGCATTGACCAGCGATCTCTTCCAGCCGCGGGTCAATGCCTGGGTGATGAGATAGGTCTGCAACGGTCCGGGCTGAGATGCGGCAGCAAGACCAAAGCCGAGACCTTGAATCAGATAAATCCACATGTGTTATTTCCCCAATAAATATCGATCAAAAAATGCAGCGACTCGTGCTTCGTATTCCTCGGCGCGTTCGGTATCAAATTTGACGTGACCGAGTTCCGCGTCGAACCATAGCTCCTTCGGTTCACCCGCCGCATCGTATAGGATCTGCCCGCTCGCTGGTGAAATGACCGTGTCCACGCCACCCTGCATGAGAAAGACAGGACGCGGGCTGATCAGCGGGATCCAGCGCGTCGTGTCGATCTCCTCCATTTTGACGCCCGTCTCCGCCTCCGCCCAAAAGACGATGAGCGGCACGAACGGAAATTCGGGCAACCCCGTAAAGTGTTTGACGCTGGTCGCGACCGTATCCGACATGGACGAGAACGCGCAGTTCGCAACCACGGCTTTGATGTTTTCGTTCTGCGCGGCGTATTGGATGGCGAGCATCCCGCCGTAGGAATTGCCAAGGATGCCGATCTTATCGTGGTCAACGTCACTGCGTGTGAGCAAGTACTGATACCACGCTTCCATATCCGCCATTTCATACGCACCAAGAGTAATGAGTTCGCCGCCGCTGTGATCGTGCGCGCGGACGGATGTGATCAGCACGCCATACCCGTGGCGATGCATCATCTCGGCTTCGTTGAGCAATTCCTTGCGCGTGGATTTGTATCCATGCTGCATGATGATGACCGCGCCATTTTCCGATGGCACGAACCAGCCATGCAGATCCATGCCATCGGCATTGTTGATAACAATGTCCTCGAACGGCAAACCGTAATCCGCAGGCGACTCACTGGGAAGGTTGCGCGTTTCCATGGGCGCATTGAGCAGGGTACGTGCTTCGGCGCGGGTCTGCCAAAGTATGCCCGCGAAGACGACCAAGATAAGACCAACCAGTATGCCTGCAACAGGTTTTACAATCCGTTTCATCACTCTCTCCACGAGTAAAAATCCCTACTCCGCCCCGCCTTCGATCCCTGCCTGCACGACTTCATCTTCCTTGTGCGGCTGAACCTTGAATATCTTGAAGCCCCATTGAATGGACGGTCCCACCAATAAGGCATAGACCAGCGTGCCAATTCCCGCCGGTCCGCCCAATAACCATCCGACCGTCACCACCGTCACCTCGATCATGGCGCGCGCCACGCGGATGCTGACACCTGTGGTGCGTTTGATCGCCAGCATCAAACTGTCACGCGGACCCGCGCCCGCATCCACGCCGATGTAGATCGCGCTCGCCAAACCCATGAGAAAGATCGCCAGGAGCAGCATGCCAACCTGTAACAACAGGTTTTCAGTTATGGAGGGAATAAATGAAAGCCACATATCCACCCACGGACCAATCGATAAAATATTCGCCAGCGTCCCCCAACCCAATCTCTCGCGCATCAGCACCGCGCTCGTCAGCACCAGAAAACCCATGACGACCGTCATCGTCCCGATCGAAACGCCGAATTTATACGCCAGCGCCACCTCCAGCACCGCCCATGCGCTCGTGCCAAGATCGCCGCGGATCATCAACGTGATCGCCAGCCCGAACAAAATGAAACCGACCTGAATGCGCAGAAAATCCCGCGCAAAGGTATTCCAGCGAATTGGTTTTAACATGCATCTCCTTTGACCCGCCGATGATACCACGCTGTGATACACTCATTTTATGAAAATCATCATCAAACCCGGACGTGAAAAAAGCCTGCTGAGACGCCATCCCTGGGTCTTTGCCAGCGCGATTCAAACACTTGATGACGTTCCCGCTTCAGGCTCGACCGTTGACCTGCTCGATGCCAAGGGAAATTTTCTCGCCCGAGCCTCATACTCCCCTCACTCGCAGATCCGCGCCCGTGTGTGGACATTTGAAGACGAACCCGTGGACAAGGAATTTTTCCGCAGAAGAATCAAGTCCGCAATTGTGTTGCGTGACACTGCGCACGTGGCACATGACACCGACTCGTACCGCCTCATCCATAGCGAATCGGACGGCATTCCCGGTCTCGTCGTTGACCGCTACGGAGATGTCCTCGTCCTGCAATCCTCCACAGCAGGTTCCGAATTCTGGAAGGAAACCATGGCGGATATTCTCGTCGAAGAGACGGGCATTGAAAACATCTACGAACGCTCCGACGCCGACGTGCGCGAACTGGAAGGCTTGAAACCGCAGAATGGCGTTCTTCGCGGAAAATTTTCCTCATTCATCTTTCCCATCCATGAATACAACCTCAAATTCAACGTAAACATCGCCAGCGGACATAAGACCGGTTTCTACCTCGACCAGCGCGAAAACCGCCGCCGCGCGGGCGAACTCGCCAAAGACCGTGATGTGTTGAATTGTTTTTGCTACACGGGTGGATTTTCGATCCATGCACTAGCCAACGACGCGAAATCAGTTTTATCTGTCGATTCTTCCGCCGATGCGTTGAAATTGCTGGAAGAAAATATCGCACTTAACGACCTCCCCGCTGACCGTCACACATCCATCGAAGGAGATGTCTTTCAACTACTGCGGAAATTCCGCGATGAAGCGCGTTCGTTCGACATGATCATCCTTGACCCGCCGAAATTCGCACCTACATCCGCGCACGCAGAGAAAGCCTCGCGCGCCTACAAAGACATCAACCTGCTGGCGTTCAAACTCTTGCGTCCCGGCGGCATTCTCATCACCTTTTCCTGTTCCGGCGGCGTGGATGCAGCCTTATTCCAAAAGATCGTCGCCTCCGCCTCCCTCGATGCAGGCGTGGATGCAACGATCATTG
>CAYPHR010000190.1:0-6170 GCA_964410375.1 uncultured Anaerolinea sp.
GAAAAAAACACCAAAAGAGGAGAGTGTCATGAGTAACTTGTTTGTCCGTAAGGCGACCGGCTTGGTTCGTTCGTGGTCGGTCATGGACGCGTTCATCTACGCGTTGTTTTCCATCAACCTGATCACCCTCGGTCTGTACAGCTTCAGTCAGATGTACTATTTCGAGGGCGGCATGGTCAATGCGCTCATCATCAGCGCCATCTTCATCTTTTTTGAGGTTGTTGTCTACGCCGCGCTGATCTCGGTCATGCCGCGCTCGGGCGGCGATTACGTCTGGCAGAGCCGCATTCTCGGCGGGGCGGTGGGCTTCATCTTGGCTGTTACAGGCTGGTGGTTCATCCTGTGGCTGTGGGTTCCGTTGTACGGCGACATGTTCCGTCACATCGTGCTGGTGCCCCTGCTGGGTGTGCTCGGCGCAAAAGACACCGCTTTGTGGTTTGCCGGCACGCAGAACGGCGCGTTCACCGCTTCGCTCATCACGCTCGGCATCGTTAGCCTATTCATCATGCTTGGCATGAAAACCTATTCCCGCATCCAGAAGTTCTCCTTCTACGGCGGGATGCTCGGTCTGCTGATCGTGATCGTCCTGTTATTGACCGGCTCCCCCGAAGCCTTCAAAGCTGGACTGGAATCGAACGCCGCCTCGATGTTCGGAACCGGGGCTGGGCTCTACGACCAGACCGTTGCCCTCGGGACGGAAGCAGGCGCGATCACGCCGTTTGCGGGCGGGTCGCTGGCGCTGGTCTTCCTCGTCATTCCGTACATGGTCTTCTTCAATTTGTGGCCCAACTGGGGCGCAACCCTCTACGGCGAAGTGCGCGGCGCGACGGATTTCAAACGTAACATGGCGGGTATGGGTTGGGCGCTTGGTATCACCACCCTGCTCGGCATCGTCCTGCTCTACGCCATCCGCAACACCATCGGCTGGGACTTTTACGTGCAGGCTGGCGCGGCGTGGTGGAACTACGCTTGGGGAGTGGAAGGGGCGCAACCTCCTGCGCTTCCAGTCTGGCCCTATCCCGCCCTGTTGGCGTCCTTCCTGACCACGAACAAACTCGTGCAATTCCTCGTCGTGGCGTTGATGAGCCTGTGGTGGTTCGGCTGGTGTGCGACGGTATTCCTGTCCTCCACGCGCGTCATTTTCGCCGCCGCCTTCGACCGCCTGCTGCCCGAATCGGTTGCCAAACTGGACGAACGCACCGGCACGCCGGTCAATGCGCTGTTGTTGATGGTCGTCCCATCCGTGGTCGTGGCGTACTTGTTCAATTACAATCTGCTCAACTTCCAGACCTTGACGTTGTGCTCCACGCTCGTCATCGCTGTGACTTTCCTCGGCACGACCATCTCCGCGATCGTCCTGCCGTACACCAAGCCCGACCTGTACCGATCCTCCCCGATCGCCAAATACAATGTGCTGGGCATTCCGCTGATCACGGTGGCGGGAGTCATCTTTGGCGGCTTCCTTGTGTATCTGCTCTATCAGTGGATCTTTGACCCGAACCTGTTGTACGGAATCGGCATCAGTAACACCAGTTCCGTGCTCTACATGCTCGGCAATTATGTACTTGCCGCAGTCATCTATTTCGGCTTCAAGGCATACCGCAAGAGCAAGGGTATTGACCTGGGCAAGGTGCAGGCTGAGATCCCGGTCGAATAGACCTCCGCAACCAAACCGCGGATAAACACAGATGAACATTGGTGGCTGGATGAAAATATATCCTTTTCATCAGTGTTCATCTGTGGTGATTTTTTCAAGGTGAATGGATGGCGTTGACATCACAGGAAATATTGACGGAAATGCATCGGCTGGTGGATGCGGGGAATCAAAGGAACATTCAAATCCGCGCGATCGGCGGGCTGGCAGTACAGGCGCATAACAAACGGAATCATCCGCTGTTCGCGCGCGAATTCGCCGACCTGGATTTCGTCGTGGCAAAAAAACAACGCCGCGAGTTCGAAGCCTTCATGCCTGAAGTCGGTTACAGCCCCGATAAACAGTTCAACATCCTCAACGGCGCTGCCCGCCAGATATATTTTGACGATAAGACCGATATGAAGGTCGATATTTTTGTCGGCGACTTCGAAATGTGTCACAAGATTCCGCTCGAAGAGCGCCTCACTGCCGATCCGCTCACCATTCCGCTGGCGGAACTCCTGCTTTCCAAGGCGCAGATCGTCGAACTCAACCGCAAAGACCTGCTTGATATTACATCCATTTTGTTGAATAATGAAACCGGCAGCGACGACAACGAACATATCAACCTGTCCGTGCTTGCCCGTTTATGCAGCCAGGATTGGGGCTTGTACAAAACCACCTCCATCAATCTGGAGCGTGTCGAGAAATTTATCGGCACGGAGGAACTTCTCTCGGCGGAGGAGCGCGGCATCATCGTTCAGCGGGTGCGTGAGATACAACGCACCTTCGAAGAGATGCCCAAGCCCATCGCCTGGCAATTGCGCGACCGCGTTGGCACGCGCGTCAAGTGGTATATCGAAGTGGAAGAAGTGGATCGATGAAAAAAATCCGGCTGGTGCTTGCCTTCATTCTTCTTTCTGTTTCCATTGCTTTGCTGGTCTGGGGATATGCGCCCAATCCGCGCGAAAGACTTGAGCGGACGATCCCGCCCGCCGAGTTGCAACTCCCGACCCCATCTTCGCTTCATTTCAACCTCGAACCTGTTACGTGATCTCTAAACCTTTTTCTCCGCGGCGCTTTTTTCTCATCCCCTTCGCATTGACGGTGATCCTGCTCATCGTGGCGTGTGGCAGCGCGATGGAACTTCCTGCAACCGATGAGACATCTGAAGCTCCGCCAACAGCAGGTGCGATCCCCCCGACCCAGCCTGTGCCGCAAGGTTCTGCAACGCAGATCCCCGCCATCCCTGAGACCCGCCGCCTCACACTGGAATTTCCGCCCAAAATGAAGGCGGGTGTCGAAAGTGACATCGTTCGTCTGACGCTCGAAGTGGACGACTTGGGAAATATCACGCCCACCGCCGAGTTTGGCGGTAACGTCGTCACAGGCGAGGTGATCGAGATTCCGAATCTATATGCGACGCACAACGTCACTGCCGAGGCGCGCTTTGACATTGCCGGCTTGATCGTCGAACCGCCGGGCTCTACATTCCAGCCGTTGAAGCAGGGCGAAGAAGTTACTTTTTATTGGAGCATCCGCCCGCAGGAGACGGGAGTGTATCGAGGCACGGTCTGGCTGCATTTGAATTTCACAGACCGCCTGAGCGGGGAAGAAAGCCGGATGGCGCTGTCAGCCCAAATCGTCGAGATCGAGGCGGTGGATTTCTTCGGGTTTTCGGTCGATTTTGTGCGGACATCCGGCGTGGTCGGATCGGTACTGGGTGTGATAGTCGGTCTTCCTTTCTTTGACGATGTGGTCAAATACCTATGGAATCGCAGGAGGAAGAAACAGAAGAAAAGGCGGGCGTGATTTGAAAATATGACAAAAATCACCCCAATAATTGACATGCTTTACGGGAAGGCTGTTTGTTCTTTATGGTACAATTTGGGCAATTAAATTCCCATTGGAGCGATTTAGATGAATGAGTGGTTATATGTTGCGCTGTTTCTACTTGTAGGGTTGATCATCCCGATTGGCGCCATTGCAGCCGGTTTCATTTTTGGACCCAAAAAACCAAACCCCATTAAAGAATCGACATACGAATGCGGCATCGAGGCGGTGGGCGAGTCGCGCATCCAGTTCAAGGCTCAATATTACATCTTTGCGCTGGTCTTCCTCATCTTTGATGTGGAGGCGGTCTTCCTCTTCCCGTGGGCTGTGAAATTGGGACATCTCGGTTTATTCGTGGTGGTGGAGGGAATTATCTTTGTTGCCATCCTTGTCGTTGGTTTGGTGTACACATGGCGCAAGGGAATGTTGGAATGGGTGTAATTCTTTTATAAAATGGAAGAAAAGGCTGAACCGAATATCGTTTCAGCCTTTTCTTTGTGTAATAAGGAGAATCCAGCCGCATTTCCCTGGCGCAACAGGGCGGGGAGTGAGGCTGAAATAGGAGCGATTTATGAATTTTTGGAATGACCCATTGAAAGTCGCTGCAGACTGGCTGGAAGGCATTTTCACCGGCTGGGGCATGGACGCGGTCTTTGCCCATGTGCTGGTCGCTTTCCTGGGCGTCATGTTGCTGATCGTACTGCTGATGGTGGTGGACATCTTCCTGGTGTGGGTCGAGCGCAAGGTCGTTGCCCGCTTTCAGGACCGCCTGGGTCCCAACCGTTTGGGTCCCTTCGGTTTGATCCAGCCGTTCGCGGACATCATCAAGCTTATCATCAAGGAAGACACCACGCCGGGCAGCGCAGACAAGGTTGTATACAACCTTGCGCCGATCCTGTCGATGATGTCCGTGCTGATCCTGTGGGCGGTGGTGCCGCTGGCGCCCGTGATGCTTGGTACCGACTTGAACGTCGGCGTGTTGTTCATCATTGCCGCCGGCGCCATCGGGACGCTGTCAATTATCATGGCGGGCTGGTCATCGGATAATAAGTTCGCGCTGATCGGCGGCTTCCGCCAGGTGGCGGTGATGGTCTCGTTCGAGATCCCCATGCTTGCCATGCTGATGATCCCCGTCATTTTTGCGGGTTCGATGAACATGAACGCCATCATCAATTCGCAAGATGTCTGGTATTTCTGGATCTCGCCGCTGGGCGCGTTGATCTTCCTCATCGCCGCCATCGCAGAGTTGGGGCGCGCTCCCTTCGACCTGGCAGAAGGCGAATCGGAGTTGGTTTCCGGCTACAACATCGAATATTCCGGCATGAAGTTCGGCATGTTCTATGCGGGAGAACTCTTGCATGCGTTCACCTTCGGCGGCTTTTGGGCGATCCTGTTCTTCGGCGGATACCGCTTCTTCGGTCTGGAACAGGTCAGCCCATTCCTGGCAATTCTGATTCTCATCATCAAGGCGATGATCGGTTACTGGCTCATCATGTGGGTCCGTTATACGGTGATGCGTACCCGTATCGACCAGATGCTTGCCTTTAACTGGAAATTCCTGACCCCGCTGGCGTTTGCGCTGGTGTTGGTGACGGCATTGATGAATGCGCTTCTTGCCGGCGCTCCAACCTGGCTCTACATCCTCGGCATGTTCCTCGCCAATGTGGTGACCGGCTGGGTCGCGCTCGAGATCGCCCGTTCCGTTACCCGCAAAGAGCGTGAACAGGTCGAGAGTCCGGCGAAAACAGCGGAGGCTTCCCATTGATCGGGAGAATGTACTATGACTGGTGAACAAATCATTTTTCTCATTACCGCCGGTTTCACCCTCGGCTCCGGCTTGATGGTGGTGACAGCGCGCAACCTTGTCCATGCAGCGTTGTGGCTGGTATCCACGCTGTTCGGCGTGGCAGTGACGTACGCCCTGCTGAACGCGAACTTCATCGCCGTGGTGCAGGTGACCGTGTACATCGGCGCGATCGCCATCCTCTTCATCTTTGCGGTCATGCTCACCCGCAGGGATTTGCGCGACAGCGGTCCGCAGACGAATAAGAATTGGTGGGCGGGCGCGCTGTTGGCAGTGCTGACCTTTGCCGGGCTGGCGTCCCTGCTTCAGGGTTGGAGCGGCTTCTCGAAGACAGGAGCAGCTTTCCCGTCCGATTTTGATGCGATTGCGGCATTGGGTGAGGCGTTGGTCTCACCGGATGCTTATGTCCTGCCGTTCGAAGTGGCATCCGTCCTGTTGATGGCGGCGCTGGTGGGCGCGGTCTATCTCGCGTTCAATCGAAAATAGGAGGCGCGCAGATATGATTCCTCTTTCCTGGTATCTCATTTTTGCAGCGGCGCTGTTCAGCATCGGCTTGTTCGGCGTGCTGACGCGCAGGAATGCGATTGCGATCCTGCTTGGCGTTGAGTTGATGCTCAATGCTGTCAATATCAACCTGGTTGCTTTCTGGCGCTACGGCGATGTGACTTCGATGGCGGGGCAGGTCTTTGCCGTCATCGTCTTTGCCGTCGCCGCCGCGGAAGTTGCCGTGGGTCTGGCGCTGGTCATTTCTGTGTATCGCCGCCGCAATACGGTGATCGCAGACGAACTCGATATGATGAAGTGGTAGGGAGTTATGACGACTGAATTACTGATCTGGCTAATCCCGCTCCCGCCTGTACTGGCTTTCTTCCTGATTGTGCTGTTCACGAACAAGAGCAA
>CAYPHR010000191.1:0-6161 GCA_964410375.1 uncultured Anaerolinea sp.
AGTGACGAACTCACTGCTTCCAAGATGATAGCCGCGATACGTCCAGACGGGCTCCTCGCCCGGTTTTTCTTTTTTGGATCTTGATTTTGTGGATTTGACTGGCATGGAATGCTCTTATTTTCTCTCAATTTGTCCTTGCAATAATAACCTATTTTTGGACACGGCATCTCAAAATTTCTCTCCCCGGCATACGAATTGACATATCTTTGGATGTCTCGGAAATGGGGTTCCACCCGCCTTTTGCCGTGTACTTTATCCTCGATTGCCTGTAACATGTCATGATTTTATTTGGATTTGAAATACGGGGTGCTAGAATGATTAAGGCAATTTCCAAGGCGCAGATAGAGATGAAAATTCTCCATCCAGTTGAATCTCAAGAATCAGAAGCGCGCTTCCGTGCTATGTTCGAGAGCGCGGGTATTGGCATTGCGCTGGTCGGCCTGGACCGCCGCCCGATCGAAGCCAATGCCGCGATGATCGAAATGACGGGCTACAGTCCGGAAGAGTTTTTCAAGATGAGCGGGGCGGACCTGAGTTACCCGGGGGATGCGGAGATCGGGATTCCTGAACTGCGGGCGGTGTTGGAAGGCACGCTGAACACCTACCAGATCGAAAAACGCTACATCCGCAAAAGCGGACAGATTTTTTGGGTGCGCCTGACCAACTCTGTCGTGCGTTCCGCCGATGGGACGCCGCAATACTTCGTCACCATCGTGGAGGATATTAACGAACAGAAACGGGCACAGGAGGAACTCCACAAATCGCAGGCTCGTTTTCAGGCGATCTTTAACGACTCGGCGGTGGGGATGGGGGTCATGGGGCTGGACCGCAGGATCATCGATGCAAATCCCGCCATCTGCCGCATGTACGGCATGACGCGGGATGAAATGATCGGCATGAGCGCGGCAGAGGTCACATACGCGGACGATAATCCGCAATCCACACAATTATTGGATGAATTAATTTCGGGACAGCGCGATTCGTATGAAATCGATCGCCGCTACATTCGCAGGAATGGGGAGGTCTTTTGGGCGCATGTGACCATGTCGTCGGTGCGCGGGCTGGACGGCAAACCGCTCTATCTGGTCGGCATGGTCATTGACATCGACGAGCAGAAGAAGATGCAGGAGCGCATCCGCGAGTCAGAGGCGCGTTTCCAAGCGATCTTTGATAACGTCGCCGTGGGTGTGGCGGTCATGACGCTTCAACGCCAGCCGGTTGCCATCAACGCCCAGACGGAAAAGATCACCGGCTACAGCCTCAACGATCTGGCAGGCGTGAACCCTGTCATGCTTGTCATTCCCGAAGACCGAAACATGGACGTTGAAATGTTCAAAGACCTGGTGGAGGGCAAGCGCAACTCCTACGTGATGGAAAGACGTTACCGCCACAGGGACGGTCACATCTTCTGGGCGCGCATCAACTATTCCCTGGTGCGCGACAGGAACGGCAACCCTGACTACCTCGTCGGTATCATCGAAGACATTGACGACCAGAAACGTGCATCCGAGCGGCTGGCAGAGCAGGAAGCCGACTACCTTCTGACCCTGCAACAGCGTGTGCGGGAACGCACCCATGAACTTGAAGAAGCCAACCAGCGCCTCCAGCAGGAGATCGAACAGCGCAGGAAGATCGAACGGGAACTCGCCGAACGAGCCGCCGACGAAGCGGTTACTGCCGACCGCACCCGCCTCGCCCGTGACCTGCATGATGCGGTCACCCAAACCCTATTTTCTGCTAGTCTGACGGCGGAAGTCTTGCCTGACTTGTGGGAAATGGATGTGGAAGAGGCGAAACGATCCACCGAGGAACTACGCCAGCTTACGCGCGGCGCGCTTGCGGAGATGCGCACGCTCCTGCTTGAACTGCGTCCTGCTACGTTGACCCAGACCCGTCTCAGCGATCTCATCCGGCAATTGTGCGAAGCTTTTATCGGACGTTCGCGCCTGCCCATTACACTGAGTATCGAAGGCGACTGCGAACTTCCGCCTGAGGTGCAGGTTGCCTTCTACCGCATTGCGCAGGAGAGCCTGAACAACGTCTTCAAATATGCGCGTGCCACGCAGGTGAATGTCAACCTGTTCGTCTCCCCGTCCAGCGTGCACTTCGAGACCTGTGATAACGGCATTGGCTTCGACCTGTCCTCTAATAAGCCGACCAGCCTGGGCTTGCGCATCATGCGCGAACGCGCGGAAGCCATCGGCGCGGATTTTTACATTTCCAGCACGGTCGGCGCAGGTACGTGCATTGAAGTGAACTGGAACAAGAATCCAAATCTCAAATTGAGGGTGTTATAAGGAGCGGGACATGACCATTCGAATCCTTTTGGTGGACGACCACGCCGTTGTGCGCAGCGGACTCTCGAAGTTCCTCATGGTGAACAAAGACCTGAAACTGGTCGGCGAGGCATCCGATGGCGCCGAGGCGGTGCAGATGGTTGCACTTCACAAGCCCGACATTGTTCTAATGGACCTGATGATGCCCGGCGTGGACGGCATTGCCGCCACGCGCGAAATTCACAAGAAATACCCGCAGGTGAAGGTCATCGCATTGACCAGCTTCGCCGAACAGAACATGGTGCAGGGCGCCTTGCAGGCGGGCGCGGTCGGCTACTTGCAAAAGAATGTCACCGCCAAAGAATTGGGGATCGCCATCCGCGCGGCGTGCGAAGGCAGGATGACGCTTTCAGCGGAAGCCGCGCAGGTGTTGGCGAACTCCGTGGCGCAACCGCAGATCCCCGGCGGGCAGTTGACCGAACGGGAACGCGACGTCTTGAAGTGTATGGTGGATGGACTCAATAACAACGAGATCGCCGAAAGGCTTGTCGTCAGCCTCGGCACGGTCAAATTCCATATCTCCAACATCTTCCATAAGCTTGGCGTGGACAGCCGGGTCGAAGCTGTCAAACTGGCGATCGAACAAAAATTGGCGTAACAACTTCCAGCACGTGATGAAGCGCACTATCCACTCGGCTAGGTAAATACTCCACTATAGACAGATACCCGCAAACCTCGCTTGTCATACACTACAAGCGAGGTTCAAATGATTCGTATTCTCATCGCAGATCCCGATTCGGCAACACGCAAGGCGCTGAAACTTTTACTCAGACGCAAACTGGGCACGAACGGCATTGTGGAAGTGGGGGATGTGGAGACCTTGATCCGATCGCTGGCGGATGCGCCGCCCGACCTGCTTCTACTGGATTGGCGTTTATACGGTTCCCCCGCCCCTGAAACCTGCCGCCTGCTTCAGAGGGCGTACCCACGCCTGAAGATCGTCCTGCTCAGCGTGAACGCGGACGATGAAGCCGCCGCCAAGCAGGCGGGCGCAGGTTTCATTCATAAGGGCGCTTCGCCCGATGAATTGATTGCAACATTGAAGCCGCTTTTACGTAAAGATAACAAGTCCTCAAAAATCAAGACGAGTTGATATGGAAAGGAGCAAGAAAATGCAAACCAATCGTTCCAACGTCGGAGCGCTGGTCGGAGGCACACTGTTGATCGCCTTTGGCTTGCTGGCGCTGGCAGGTCAGATCTTCCGCGGGTTGAACTGGGGATTCTTCTGGCCCTTCATTGTGATCGCCTTCGGAGCGTTGTTCTTCGTGGCGATGTTCGCGGGCGGCAAGGGGAGCGCCGCTTTCGCCATCCCCGGCAGTATCATCAGCGGGGTGGGGTTGATCCTGCTGTTCCAGAACATCACCCAGCGCTGGGAGTCGATGTCTTATTTCTGGACGATCATTCTCATGTTCGTGGGCGTCGGCATCTACATCATGGGCTGGTACGGTGGTGACGAAGGTCAGAAGAAGTCGGGCGCAGGCGTGATGAAGGTCGCGCTGATCCTGTTCATCATCTTCGGTTCGTTCTTCGAGATGATCTTCGGCTCGTTCAGCGGCATGATCTTCCCGATCCTGCTGATCCTGCTGGGCGGATACCTGGTCCTGAGCCGCTCCGGTCTATTGGGCGGCGGGAAGAAGGATAAAGCGCATGACGTATCGCATGAAGAAGGCATTCCCCCGGTAAGTTGAGTTCATCCCTTATGGAGTCAGGGAGCCATGTGCCACGCAGTGACATACTCGGCAAGCCGCCTGACTCCACATCCAAAGAAAGAAGGCAGGCATGAAACAGAAAGTATCGATTTTTGGTCCACTGCTGTTGATCGCGGCAGGCGTGATCTGGCTGTTGGTTGGCTCGGGCAGGCTTCCATCCGAGAACCTTTGGGCGCTGACCCGCATTTGGCCCTACCTGTTGATCATGGCAGGCTTGGGGCTGATCCTGCGCGCTTACTGGAGTTTCGCATCCATCGTCGTGGATGTCCTCATCGTCGGCGGCGCAGCGCTGGCGATCCTCTTCGCCCCGCAATTGGGATGGAACTCCCCGTTCATGAACGGTGTGTTCAGCGGGAATGGTTTTTACATTGGTCCGGGGGAACCGGGTTCCGGCAATGTCATCACCGAGACGAGGAACATTGGGGAGTTCACCGCCATCGAGGTGGATTATCCGGCGCAGGTGACCGTCACGCAGGGGAGTCAGTTGTCGGTTAAGGTCGAAGCGGAAGATAACGTCCTGCCCGGCTTGAAAACCGAGGTGCGCAATGGACAACTGCGCATCTTCTATGAGACCGCGGACGGCAAACACGTCAATGCGAGGAAGATGGTCAAGGTCAGTATCGTGGTCGCCGAATTGACGGACGTGGAGTTCGATAGTGCGGGCGAACTGATTGTCGAAGGTATCACCACCGATAGATTGGAGGTCTCGCTCAGCGGCGCAGGGAATTTGAAACTGGTGGATATCATGGTGAAGGATCTGTCTGTGAACCTGAGCGGCGCAGGCAGTATGTCCGCCTCCGGCGCCGCCGATGATCTTGACCTGAGTATCAGTGGTTTTGGCAGTTTCAACGGTGGAGATTTGCACAGTCAAATTGCCAGTGTTACACTTAGCGGTGCCGGAAGTGCCACTATTTGGACGGATGATGAACTTGATGCCACGATCTCCGGCGCGGGCTCGATCAACTACTATGGTTCGCCTGCGGTCAACCGAAAGATCAGCGGTGTTGGGAACGTGAGAAAATCTGGCGATAAGTGAATTGCCCCGTGTGTCCGGGAAATAAGAGCCTCTCCTTGATGGGAGAGGCTTACAATTTTAACTCAGCTTGCAGGGAGCGAGATCGTCGAGCAGGGCACTCATCAGCAACTGCTGGATGCCAGATGATTTTTCCATCGCCTATTAGAGGTGCAGGCATCTGCAAGAATAGTTTACATTTATCGTTATTAATGCTTGCATATCATGTTTTCATAAAATATGTGGTGCCGAAAAGGGTTTATTATTAAACAATAATCCCTATATTTGTCTCAAAATAATTTAAAGAAATTTCTAATAAATAAAAACATTTGTTGATGTACATTATGTTTGTAATGTTTTATTGATCATCGAGTTGGGGAAAATTGATTAAATCTCTGCATAGACTATTGCTGAGTTTGACATTTCATGTCGAAAGGGCGGAGGCTTATATGCTGGCATCCTGGCTTTTCGAGTAGCGTGCTGCGGGGGATGGGTAGATCAAAAGAGTGTTGGTTGTTCCATTGAAGGAGTAGTCAGTTGAACAAAAAAGTGCTGATGATTGACGATGATCCTGAACTGGGAAAACTGATCGATGCGATTCTAAAACCGCTGGATCTTACTGTCCATTGTGCTTATTCAGGGACGGATGGGCTCAGGCAGGCATATGCGATTCACCCCGACCTGATCATCCTGGATATCAACATGCCGGACCTGAATGGCTTTGAAGTATGTTCACGCCTGCGTGAGTTTTCCAACATCCCGATCCTGATGCTCACTGCCCGATTTCATGAGAATGACATGTTACATGGTTTTCACGTCGGGGTGGATGATTTCCTCGGAAAACCCTTCAACAAGAGTGAACTTCAGGCACGTGTTTGCTCCCTCTTAAGGCGTTCTTCAAGCAATCAGAATCCTAACCGAAGTCCCTATATAACAGCTTACATCGATCCAGTGTTGGATATCGATCTTTCGACCAGGACCATCAAGCTCCTGGGAAAAATCGTGGAACTATCCCCGAAGGAGTATGACCTGCTCGCCTGCCTGGTGCGGGAACAGGGAAAGATCCTGTCGCATCATGAACTGGCGCGGGAGGTCTGGGGAGAT